>JBOFRC010000255.1:0-1218 GCA_051650825.1 Sarcina sp.
GTGTAAAAGAGTTTGAGTTTTTTCAGCCTCTATTTGTCTACATTCGGTCAGACTGTCCCATTAAAGCAGCCGAATCAGCAGTCAGCAGCTCCTGTCCGCAGTGGACCCGTGGACGGACAGACAGCTGTCTCTGGATCACTGTGAGACTGAAGGAAACTTAGAAACAGCAGGATTCTCAGGCAGGTTCTGCAGCCGCTTTCTTCTCTGGCGTCTCAGCTGGTTTCTGGAGGTTTATTCTGGACGGACGTCAGAGACGATGATCTGTTTCGTGTCTGTGTACGATGCAGATTTCTGAGTTATGACTCTGAGAAGGAGTAACTGAAAGGTTCATGCCAGCGGTTTTACATGTTTGAGTCAAATAACTACTGTCTGTTTACACCTTCCGTTTGTCATTTTCCACAGCATGCGGTCATATTTTAGCTTGTGCAGAATTGGGTTTTCAAAGCGAAATGTTCAGCTGACACACACACCTTCATATTCAGTGCTTCGTCCAGCCAAACACACGTCTGCGTTTATAATTCGTGCAGTTCCATGTCGCCTATCTTTCTTGTTCTGGTTCCAGTCTCGTTCGTTAGACTGCAAGTCTCACTTTTGTCCCCAGTATCTCCCAGATCCAGTATCACAGACTCTCAGAACCTGAGCGGGTCTACATATGATCTCTAAAAACATTGTAACTGATGTCCTGAATTTATTGTGAGCAAATCATAATAACCCTATAACCCCATGTTAAAGCAGCCGTGACACACAGCTACAGTGATAATATGTTGGATGGTGTTGTTATATCGTCGGCGTTCCTCCCGTTCCCTCCTGAGGTTTAGTTTTCCAGTTTTGTTGAAGTCCCGATGACGGCACTACAGTCTCCCGCAGGTCTCCACTCTCCGATCTCAGATGTCGCCGCGTCCGTGAACGCACCACTATTTCAGAGCAGTCTCTGAGGTCTGAGCTGTATTACCACACAACCATGACAATGTTTGTTTGGGTTTCCACTTCCTGTGGAGGTTATAATCTGCAGCCAGTCAGCTGACGCTTCTCTGTAACTCATGAACGATCTGCAGGCTGGCGGTGAAGAACACCACCCTGACGGTGTCCCTGTTGAAGATTTTAGACAGAAGTCACACTCAGAAACTGCAGCTCAAAGCCCTGGACATCGTGCTGTTTGGACCTCCGGCAGGTATGTGTGAGACAGAGTGACATCCATGCTTTAATGCTTGGTTGGTG
>JBOFRC010000256.1:0-1121 GCA_051650825.1 Sarcina sp.
TCATAAATTGCTTTATTATCAGCTTGTTAGCAACCAGCTGCCTACTTCCACATCCAGCAGACACAGAGCAAGTCTGAAATACCAAAGTTAATAAATACACAAAGTATAGTATTTCCCTCTGAAAATGACTCACAAAATGGAAAAACTCATCTAAACTGACGATAGCTCCTCAAACTGTCTTACACCTGTAGCTGCTTCAAACATTAGCTTTTTACCTGAACTGGCTAACTAGCCTGCAGGCTTGTTTAACTGACGCATGAAAAACAAAATATATTGGTGAATTTAAACAGAATGCACTGCAAACTTAAAAATTATTAGAGAGTTACAAATCTTTGTAGTGCTATAACTTTAATTTGTATCTCAATGGCTAAAGTGCTGCTAAAAGGCGCTAATTAGCCTTGTCTAGCTCTGGTTTGGGAATAAAAACATGCTCAACTTTACAGCAGCATGTGTTAGTGATAGTAAAAAAATATAAATGTTTGTGTTGATTTTACGTTCAATTTAATGAATTATTTTTCATCTGGACAACAAATGAGCCACACTGGCACATGTACTGTGATGTTTAGCAATGTACATTATCCTTGTAAAAAAAAATTACAAAAAACATCAGTTTCAAGTCAGAATCCAACCATTGGGCCATCGTCCTGTTAAAAATTAATAAATCGCTTACTGAACATGATCCTTCATCAGAGGTGGATAAAGCTGTTAAAACAAAATGATTGATTACTGGAGCTTTAAGTCCCCATCAAACCTGAACAGAGACCGGGTTCTTTAAACTGACCTTTTCATAGTTTTCTACCCAGCTGTCGTAGAACTGAACTCGATGTTTTGGATCAGGACTTTTACAGGACTGAAATGCGACCCTCGCATCGTCCACAGTTCTGCAGGAGTCTGACATGACGAGGGGACGACTTCAAACCTGCCAGAGGAAGGAGACAGACCATCAGCGTAATTACATGAGATGTTATTCTCAGACAATGAAACAGTGACAGCAGTCAGGACTATTGCAGCAAATGAAAAGATGCATTAAAGTCACTTCACAGGAGCTCTCACGAAGACTAAAGATGGTTTTACCTTTCTGTTCCCTCAGTAGCCTCCTGTGACTCTGACTGAAGCTACTA
>JBOFRC010000257.1:0-5005 GCA_051650825.1 Sarcina sp.
TAATATCAAGTACTTTAGACTGCTTGGTATTATCGAAAGGATGAAAAATATGTATAAAAAATTTTTTTCTATACTATTAATAGGTGTAATTCTTAGTACAACTCTTTTAGCTTGTTCTAAAACTAACAGTGCTACTAAAGATCAAAGCTTAACAGTAAGTATTGCTGCAAGTCTTCAAGGTCCTATGCAAGAAATAGGTGATAATTTTTCTAAAAAAACAAATATAAAAATAAATTATAATATTGGTGGGTCTGGCACATTAAAAAAACAAATCGTAAATGGCGCTCCATGTGATATCTTTTTCTCTGCTAATACTCAATATGTAGAAGATCTTGTACATAATAATCTAGTGAATAAAAACTCTGTTTTTCCTATGTTAAATAATAGCTTAGTCCTTATAGGTCCTAATGATTTAAAAACAAATATTACTTCATTAGAAGACTTAAAAAATATAAACGGGAAAATAGGAATTGGGGATATCAATACTGTTCCTGCCGGGCAATATGCAAAACAAAGTCTTGATCATTTAAATCTTTGGAATTCCTTAAATGATAAAATGATTTTTTGCAAGAGTGTAAGTTCTGTTAAAAACTATGTTGAAAGTGGTGAAACTACTGTTGGATTTGTTTATAAAACAGATGCTCTAAAACTTAAAAATAGCAAAATAATTTATGAAATTCCAAATGATTATCATAAAGCAATACAATATGAAGCATGTATATTAGAAACTTCTGAAAATAAAAATACGAGCAAAGAATTTATAGATTATTTAAAAAGTCCAGAAGCAATTAAAATTTTTGAAAGCTACGGATTTAAAGGAAGTGCAAAATGATATTAGAAGCGTTTTTAATCTCAAGTAAAGTGGTTGTTATTTCTATAATAATAAGTCTTCTTTTTGCTCTAATAGCAGGTTATTTTTTAATAGAAAAAAACTTTAAACTTAAAAGCATTAAAAATATTATAGAAACTATTTTAATTTTCCCTATGTTTCTCCCACCTGCTGCTATAGGCTACTTAATTTTATTAACTTTAGGCAAAAGAGGCCCTATCGGAAGTTTTCTTTATAATACTTTTGGTATAGAAATAATTTTTACGCAAACAGGTGCAATTATAGTAGGCATAATTGTCGCTATCCCTATTATGTATCAAAATATAAAAGCAGCTCTTCTAGGAATAGATGAAGACCTTAAAAATGCTGCAAGAGAAATGGGTGCAAAGGATTTCAAAGTATATAAGCTTATCTCTGTACCTCTTTGTAAAAAAGCAATAATAACTGGAATAATTCTTGGCATAGCAAGAGTTTTTGGTGAATTTGGTGCTACTATCCTAGTAGCAGGAAACATTCCATTTAAAACACAAACAGTATCAATGGCAATGTATTACGCAATAGAAAATGATGATAAAATACTTGCTAATACTATTCTTATATTAATAGTATTAATTTCTGTTATTTTAACTTTTTCTTATAATAAAATCATTAAAAAAAGGGCTTAAAGCCCTTTTTTTATTTCATATTTAATCTATACAATACTTTAACTAAATCTGAGATAATTCTCCTGCCCCTAAGCCTTTAGTTGAAAGTGCTAATCCCCTTTACTACTCGATAACTAACATTTAAATAAAAATTAGTTCAAAGTCATTATAAAGTATCGCTCCAAATTCTCTAATTGAATAATTCAAATTATATCTAAACTTACTATTTGATCCTAAAAATTTTGCATTTAATCCAAAGTCCTTAGCTATTATTTCTGCTCTTAAAATATTAAAACTACTTGTAACTATAAGAACTTGATCCTTTGCCGCACCTTCTTTTTCTAAAATTTCTTTGCTATATTCTAAATTCTCTATTGTTGTTTTTGATTTATTATCCTGCAATATTCTACTTTCACTTATACCATGTTGCACTAAATAATTTTTCATAGCAACTGACTCTGCAACTTCTTCCATCGGACTTTGTCCACCTGAACAAATAACCATTGCATCCTTATGACTATTCAAATAAGCTATAGCAGTATTAAGTCTACCTTCTAAAATATTTCCTGGCTTTGTCCCATGGATTCCACCTCCTAAAACAATAACATATTTAGATTCTATATTAGAAGGATTTTTAGATTCTATTGCTGAACTTATTATCTGACTCCATATTATAGTTTCTATTGCTATAAAAGCAGCAATAAATATAACAACTAATATTTGATATACTCGTGCTAATATTCTCGCTACTTTTTTCTTTGTTATTTTTAATATTCTAAATGAAATATAAACTCCATAAAGCATTATTATAAATCCAATTGCAAATAACTCTGTAAAATCTGCACCTATAATTTTACCTAAAACAACTATTACAAAAAGCCCTGTAATTATGTATATATCTTTTTTAAACTTCATCTTTTGTCCCTCATTTCAAACACTCTATTTAATCACCACAAATTATATAGAGAAACATAAAAATTATCAAATAAAATTTCACGAAATAATAAACATTTCAAATAAAACATCATATACATAGATTGATAAGCTAATTAAGTTTAAATAATCAAATAGGAGTAATGTTAAATGAAAGAAAAATGCTTAGTTTTAATTAAACCTGATGCAGTAGAAAGAAATTTAGTTGGAAAAATACTAAATATTTATGAAGAAAACGATTTAAAAATTATTAATTTAAAAATGGAGAAAATCTCTAAAGAAAAGGCGACAAAACACTACTCAGAACATATAGGAAAACCTTACTTTGATGAATTAATAGGATATATTACAAGAACTCCTCTTGTTGCAGTTGCAATTGAAGGTGAAAATGTAATTTCTAAAGTTAGAACTTTAAATGGTGCTACTAAAAATCCTATTCCTGGAACAATTAGAGGTAAATTTGCTTTATCAATAACTGAAAATTCCGTCCATGCTTCTGACTCAACTGAAAGTGCTAAAAAAGAACTGAATATTTGGTTTAATGATTAATAGAAAAACTAACCCAGCTGTTGAGGTAACTAACGGGTTAGTCTTTTTTTATTTTAAAAGATTTTCTTTTTATATACCTGTAAAGAGATTTTATAAGAAATTATAGTTACTATCAATGAAGCACAAAAAACTATTAACATTAATAAAAAGCTATTGAACTTTAATAAATTATTTATTTTTCCTACATCAAACATAAATAACATTTGAAATGCTAATATTACAAAAATAATAATAACTGCTATATTGGGACTAAATTTAATTGTCAATGGAATCATAATATCCATAATCAAAATAACTAAACTACTATTAAGCATTATTGAAAAAATAACATTACTAAAATTATCACCTATTATGATACTTATAGGTGTTATAATTATTAGTCCTATTAACATCATTATTCCTATTATTAAGTACCTACTCATTACTATCGTAGACTTTTTTATCGGCATTACTATAGCAAACTGATCCCATTTTGTACTTTTATCTAAATTTATAGATACTAGAATCAACATTGCAAAAATATAAGCAACAATACAAATACTACTTATATTTTTCTCTATATTTCCTGTAGCTAAATTTCCAATAGATGCAATATAAACTATTATTCCTAAAACAATAAATAGTTTGCTATTAAAAATTTCTTTTATAAATAAACCTTTCATATATTAATCACCTCATATTTTATTTTTTACCTTTTATATAAAACATCATTATTTCATCTATAGTAGCGTTATCTACTATTATGTTTTTATATTTTTCATTAAAAACTATTTTATTTTCAATTAAAAGCTCATAGCTATAGACATTTTTTCTATAAAATAAATAATCATCACACTTTATTTTTTGAAAATCTTCTTCTGTACATTTTGCAATGCCCATAAAATAAATAATATTATCTTTATTTTTTGAAAATATAATTTCCCCTTCGTCTATGAAGGTTATATTATCTGCAATTTTTTCCAAATCTGTTGTTATATGAGATGATATGATTATACTGTGACTTTCATCTTCCATAAATTCTAAAAACAAATCTAAAAACTCTTCTCTCGCAATAGGATCAAGTCCCGCTGTAGGCTCATCTAATATAAGTAATTTAGGATTATGAGACATAGCTAACACTATATTAAGTTTTTTTTTCATTCCTGTAGATAATTTATTTATTTTTTTATTTTCTTCTAAATTCAATTTTTCTAAATATTTATAAAAAATATTGTCACTCCAATTTTTATAGATACTTTTCATTATTAACCTAGCTTTTTTTATTGTTAACTTTTCAAAAAAACCACCTTCACTGAAAACAACCGCTATATCTTCTTTTATTGAAATTTCATTAGCTATAAATTCTTTTCCAAAAAGTTCAACATACCCTGAATTTTTTTCTATAACATTTAATATTGTTTTAATTGTAGTAGTTTTACCTGCACCATTTTTTCCTATAAACCCCATTATTGTGCCTTTTTCTATATTAAAATTAATATTTTTTATAGAAAAATCATCATAACTCTTATTCAAATTTTTTACTTTAACTGCACACTCCATTTCTTTATTCTCCTTTGTAAATAAGTTCTAGCATTTCTATCAGCTGATTGCAATTAATATCATTTTCTTTAGCTATATCAACAATTTTTTCTAAATTCTCCTCTATCTGTCTTAACTGCTCTTCCTTTATAATTTCTAAATTTTTTTTAGCTACAAAACTGCCTTTACCAGTTATACTTTCTATAAAACCATCTCTTTCTAAATCCGAATAAGCTCTTTTTGTTGTTATAACACTTATTCTAAGATCTTTTGCTAAAGCCCTCATACTCGGAAGAGCTTCTCCTTCTAAAAGTTTTCCTTTCATAATCATAGTTTTTATCTGGCTAGAAATTTGTTCATATATAGGGACTCCTGCTGAATTAGTAATTATTATATCCAAATTTTATATCCCTCCAGTGTAAATATTGTATATATACTATATATACACTTTAAACTTATTGTATTTAGTAGTCAATCTTTACTAAATATTAATTATTTATAAAATTTAAATTTTTATAAATAAAAAATCAAG
>JBOFRC010000258.1:0-1014 GCA_051650825.1 Sarcina sp.
TTAATTTAGTGCGCCATACAATGCAACAACCTACATGTTTGAACGAGCACAAAATCCAACCTGTACTTGTTACAATGGTAATGTCTGTATTGTTAGACTGATTCTACAGTATTAATATTAACTAACAATTAATGAAGGAGGAGATGAGGACGAGAAGTGAGGCAGCTAACGCTATTTTTAATGACAGCAAGAGATTCATTAGCAAAGCAGCTCACGGTTAACTGGCTAACGTGTAGCTAACTAAAATACCTAAAAGCCTAGAGAGGAAACGAGGTACACTGAACATAAGAAGCAGCTATCACACAGACATTGTAATGTCCATAGATGGACGTGAGCAGCCGCTCAGCCTGCACACACAGCAAGATTAACTGAGTTAGCTCTCTTGCTAACTTAGCTAACTAGCTCGTAGCCAGCATGACTAGCCCACACACAGGCTACAAGTGTAAAAGGGTGTTTTCAACGGTCTAATCCCATTGTAGACATGTGACAAAGTGAGAGTGTCAGGTTTTACGCACCACAAACACGGCTTCGGGGATCCCGAGATGCTTTTTCTTTGTCGCCTGTACGGCATTGCTGTTGTCTATGGTCGCCGCCATCTTGGAGAGAGGCTACTCCTTCCTTCCTTACGTACAAGTCTGGGCGTCAACCGTCTCAAGAGGAGAGCGGAGGCTCGGCTGCCTCTAGTGGCCACAGGTAGTACTACTACCAGTATTACTACACCTACTAAACTTGCGTATGGCCCTAGTTCTTAATTTTTTTATCAATTTCTAGTTAGTTTTTTTCCCCTTCCTCTTATGTTTTGTTTTACAGTGGTGGAAAATAACTAAGTGCATTTACTCAAGTACAATATTGAAGTACTTGTACTTTACCTGAGTATTTTCATACTTTATACTTTTACTCCACTCCATATATTTTATACTTTTAGTTACTAGTTACTTTGCAGATTCAGATGAATGATGAAGTGATATGATAAAATAGGATAAAACTTTATTCAACTCAAGCTACCTGGCAATT
>JBOFRC010000259.1:0-3221 GCA_051650825.1 Sarcina sp.
AATCTTCTCTATAATCATAGGTAACATATATTTAATTGTTAACTTTATATCTGGAAAACCCTCTTTTAAGCTACTTCTCCCTCTTATCGTCCTAACTAAAAAACTTTGAAGATATAATAATAAGTACATAGCTATAATATTAATTATAAATAGTACTATCATAAGACTCAAATTCTTACTATTTATAATTCCCCATACTATTAAACTTTGCAATAATAGTGGAATTAAAAACAAAACTATTCCTGCTAAATATTTATTAGGAGTATTATTTAGTAATCTATTACTTGCATCTTGTTTAATTCTTTTTGTAAACATATAATTCCCCCTTTTTTCTTTTGTTTAACTACAATATTTATCTTTAATTATAAAATATTTATTTTTAAAAATATATTAAATTAACAATTAGTCTATAATTTTTCGAAAACTTTAAAAAGTACGTCTAGAAATACAAAAATCCATTTATAAAAATATGATTTCTATAAATGGACTATCAATATTTACTATATATTATTTTTGAGAATTAAATTCCTTAAATAATTTTTTTAGAGCCTTTTTTTCTATTCTTGATACATATGATCTTGAAATACCAAGTATTAATGCTATTTCTCTTTGCGTCTTTACATCACCATCTAAAAGTCCATATCTCATTTCAAGTATTTCTCTTTCCCTTTCACTTAAAACAAGTTTCATCTTATTGTATAATGCCTTTACTTGTAATGCATTTTCTACAGCTTCTACTACTGAATCTTCCTCACTACTAAGTACATCTATAAGGCAAATTTCATTACCTAATATATGTTATATGTCTTTAATTTTATACATAATATCCCTTTTAAAATTAAAACTTACTACACTTTCCCACAACATTTTTTGAATTTTTTACCACTTCCACACAAACATTTTTCATTCCTACCTTGCTTTTTTTTAAAGTAGTCTACTGTAATTTTAGGTTTATGCCCTTTCATCATACAATCAGCTTTTTCTAGTTGATATAGAATTTCTTCTAAATACACAACTCCCCTTATTAAGTTAATACACTCTACTGCAAATTCAAGTAAGTATATTTTTTCTATTTTATTAGGACGTGATGAATCTGGCACATATAATATCTCTTGAGTTATAGAATCATATGTATAATCATTATGACCAATCGCATTTCTTAACCTATTATTAACTTTTATATTAGCTTTATTTATTAAATATTCATTACTTTCAAAAAAAGAAAACTTCACCCCTTTAAACTTAGTATTTTTTAAATTTGAAAGAGTTTTAAGTTTCTCATTTTTATTTTGATCCAACGTTTCAAAGTTTTTTCTATAATAAATATTATCTAATCCAACTGGCATTAAAACAATATCACCTAATGCTTCATATGTATCCATATAAAATTGTTTTAAGTCATCAAAAGAGCACGTAACCATCCCCAGTTTTTCATAATTAATTTCAGACTCATAATATTCAACTCCTAATGCCGGAATTAAATAATTAAAAATATTCATAGCATTATCTAATATCTCAAATATTTTTATTCTAAATTTTTTTAGCATATTATTATTTTTAGAAAAGTACTCAATCATTTTTTTTACTTCTTTAGAGTCCAGATTTAAAAAATGTTTACCACAATCAAATATATCCTCTAAGTTTTTGACAAATAATTTATTAAAAGATTTAAAGATAAGAAAATGCACAGCCCGTACAACTTCTAGCTCATTATCACAAGGATATATATTTTTAGGCAATATATTATTAATTTCTTTTACTAAATAATGCGTATTTTCAATTTCATATAATTCAAAAATTCTCTTATATCTATCCCATTCATTTTCTTTTACATTTAGTATTGAATTAAATACATTTTTAAATACCCCCATACTCTCTCCCATACTAAAATTAGCTGTTAAAAATGGGGTTAGCCTAAAATGTAAAGACTCTTGGATCATTTCCATTTTTCTCGTTGCTAACTCTCCAGAAGCTTCAATAAAAAAAAGTGCTTTAGGTCCTACTACCTCTGTCGCATTTTTAAAATCATAAGATATTTTTAATGTTTCTTGATTAAATAAAATCTCCCCATTTATAGATATACCACATTCTCCACATTTGTATCGTATAGGGTGTTTTTCTAGCCATCCTGCTTGTACCCTTATCCTAGTTATGGTATCACACACATCACATTTTTGATAAATATTTACATTCATATATTTACTCCCTTGCTATTAAAATATTTCAAATTTTCCATATTACCTTTTGCACATATATACTTTCTATTCTCTTGGTTCCATAAATCTATTCCCATTAAATGTAATTTTCCAAACACTCTTCTATGCTGTTGTCTTAGAATAAATCTTTATTAGCTTCAATCAATGAATGTTGTAAAAAATAATGCAAAACTTCTTTTCTTACCATTTCTCTCGTATTATGTTTATATTATAAACCATATTCATTACTCATAAACTCCATTAAAATTCTTGTCGTATACAAGTCATTACTCAACTCATTTCTTCACTTAAGCTTCCTAAAACTACTAAAACATTATCTGCTAAATTATTATATTTACTAATAGGCATGAATTATAAAAACAAAGTAAACCATATTGTTCTTTTAGTATCATTTTTCCTTGTTCTTTCTCAATAAAATTCATGATAAATATATCTTTATATTAGAAACTAAAATATTATCCATCTCATTTAGATTCTTAATCCACCTTAGCCTTTCTGAATTGTTAATTAGCATAATATGAGTATGTTTAAAACTATCAGCTCCAATTAATGGTATGCTACGATTTGATTCATGTGATAAGTAATTTTTCACCCTAAAATCAACGACTTTTCCTGTTTTTAATTTAAACCCTAGCGAAATTAAATTTTCACAATAGTAATTAATCTATTTAATTAACTCAAATTTCTCTAATGAAGAAGGCAATAGTATAAATTTATTCATATTTATAGTTATTAACTTTTATTTTAGCATAAAATTCTCCTTTTTTTAAATGTTAGAATATATTTTTCATAAATTCCACATACTAAAATAATAGAGTCTTTCATAGAGACTCTATTATTTAGTCTTATATTGAGTTCCTTTTTTTAAATTGATTTGTATATAGAAAAAGAATATTAAATATAAAAATACGTTTAATACGATAGGAATAAGATTATTAATTATAAATGGAGCACTTGATATAGAAAAAAAATTGTTTATATAAGTTAATAGTGTATTAGGGATAT
>JBOFRC010000260.1:0-14126 GCA_051650825.1 Sarcina sp.
GAGACATTTCTTTATGAGGTACAAGTTTTAAAGCATCATCAGCACCTGATGATCTTGTGTTTGTAAGTTGTTTTTTCTTACATACGTTAACATCTAAATCTTCTGCTCTAGCGCATTCTCCACAAACCATACCACCGTATACTTCTGTTCCTGCACCTATAAATAAGATACCTCTATCTTGTGCATTGTATAATCCGTAAGCAACAGCTGTTCCTGTTTCAAAAGCAACTATTGAACCTCTACTTCTTCCTGGCATTTCACCTTTGTATTTATCATATCCATCAAATACGTGGTTCATTATACCGTTACCTTTAGTATCAGTCATGAATTCATTTCTAAATCCTATTAATCCTCTAGCTGGAATTCTGAACTCAAGTCTTGAGTATCCATTAACAGCTGATGTCATATTAACCATTTCACCTTTTCTTGGTCCTAATTTTTCCATAACAGGTCCCATAAATTCTTCTGGAACGTCTATTGTTAAGTATTCCATAGGCTCAACTTTTTTACCATCTTCTTCTTTGAAGATAACGTTTGGTTTTGAAACTTGAAGCTCAAATCCTTCTCTTCTCATTGTTTCTATAAGTATTGATAAATGAAGTTCTCCTCTACCACTTACTTCGAAACACTCAGGTGTAAGTTCATTAACTCTTAAACTTACGTTTGTTTCTAATTCTTTTATAAGTCTATCTCTTAAGTGTCTTGATGTTATGAAGTCTCCTTCTCTACCAGCAAATGGTGAGTTGTTAACCATAAAGTTCATACTTAATGTAGGCTCGTCTATTTTAACAAATGGTAATGCTTCTGGTGTAGCTGCATCTGCTATAGTTTCTCCAATATTGATATCTTGTATACCACTTATTGCAACTATATCACCGATTGTTGCTTCTTCAACTTCTTCTCTTTTTAATCCTGAATATCCAAAGATACTTGAGATTTTAAACTTAGTTACATCTCCATTTTCTCTAACAACAGCTGCTTGTTGGTTTCTCTTAGCTGTTCCTCTAACTATTTTACCAATAGCTATCTTACCAACATATTCACTTGAGTCAAGTGTTGTAACAAGCATTTGAAGTGGAGCTTCTTTATCTCCAACTGGTGCTGGTACATGCTCAACAATTAATTCAAATAAATCTTGCATATCTTCTTTAGGTGTTTCTAAGTTATTTGTACATTTACCATCTCTAGCTGAAGCATATATTATTGGGAAATCTAATTGCTCGTCTGTTGCACCAAGCTCTAAGAATAACTCAAACACTTCATCTATTACAACTTCTGGTCTAGCATCTGACTTATCTATTTTATTGATAACTACTGCTGGACGAAGTCCAAGTTCTAATGCTTTTCTAAGAACGAATTTAGTTTGAGGCATTGGTCCCTCATATGAATCAACTACTAAAAGTACACTATCAACCATTTTAAGTACACGTTCAACTTCTCCACCGAAATCTGCGTGTCCTGGTGTATCTATAATATTTATTTTAATACCGTTATATTCTACTGCAGTATTTTTAGAAAGAATTGTTATTCCTCTTTCTTTCTCTAAGTCATTAGAGTCCATAACTCTCTCGTCGACCTTCTCATTTGATCTAAATATATTACTTTGTCTTAATAAGGCATCTACTAAAGTAGTCTTACCGTGGTCAACGTGGGCTATTATAGCTATGTTTCTTATATCTTCTCTTACAAAATTGCTCATCAATTTTCCTCCAAAATTAAAGTTTTTTATTATGATAACAACTAAACTTCTACATAAAATTCTAATTATTATCAAAATTCCTTAGACACAATGTATAATAATAAGCTAAATCCTTAAAATGACTCAGTTTATCGCATAAAAAATTGGATACTCGCCTCAGTACCCAATTTTCTTTCTCACTTTAGAATTTTAAAGGTTTCATTTTAAAATGTCAACCTTAAGTTTTCTTAATGTAATCTAATAAAGATATTATATCTCCATAATTATAGGTAATATCATTGGTCTTCTCTTAGTCTTTTCGTATAAGTAACTTTTTAATACATCTCTTATAGTTGACTTTATAGTAGCCCAATCCTTAACGTTATTTTCTTCACATTCAGCTAATGCATCTCTAACAACATTTTTGGCTTTACCCATAAGATCTTCTGATTCTCTAACATATACAAAACCTCTAGAAATTATATCTGGTCCAGATGCAACGTATCCACCAGCTTTATCCATAGTTACAACAACTACCACAATACCATCTTGTGATAAATGTCTTCTATCTCTTAAAACTATGTTACCTACGTCTCCAACTCCAAGACCATCAACAAATACTTGACCTGCTGGTACAGTACCTGCTTTTTTGATAGAGTCTCTTGTTAGTTCAACAACATCTCCATTTTCAACAATAAGAATATTTTCTTTAGGAACACCTAATTCATGAGATATTTCTGCATGTTTTTTAAGATGTCTATACTCTCCATGAACTGGAACAAAATATTTTGGTCTAACAAGACATTGCATAAGTTTTAACTCTTCTTGACATCCATGCCCTGAAACGTGAATCCCTTCTGAAGCTTGATATATAACTTCTGCGCCTTTTTTTGATAATTGGTTTATCACTTTAGATACCAATTTTTCATTTCCTGGAATAGGTGTTGCTGATATTATTACAGTATCTCCTGGAATAACACTTAGCTTTTTATGCTCTGATGCAGCCATTCTTGCTAATGCTGACATTGGCTCACCCTGGCTACCTGTTGTAAGTACAGCAATTTGTTCTGGTGGCATTTTATTTATGCTATCGATATTAACTAAAGTTCCTTTTTGAACTTTTAAATATCCAAGCTCAACTGCTACTTGAATAATATTTTCCATACTTCTTCCTGATACAGCAATCTTTCTACCATATAATTCTGCTGATTCTACGATTTGTTGAATTCTATGAATATTAGAAGCAAATGTAGCTGTAATTACACGTCCTTTTGCCTTACCAAATATTCTATTTAAGTTTTCTCCAACAGTCTTTTCTGAAAGCGTATACCCTGGCTTACCAACATTAGTAGAGTCACATAATAATGCTAAAACTCCCTTTTTCCCAAGTTCTGCAAATCTTCCAAAGTCCATTCTTTCTCCATCAATAGGAGTAAATTCTACTTTAAAATCTCCTGTGTGCAGAATTACACCCATTGGTGTATGGACAGCAATAGCTACTGAATCAGCTATACTATGATTAGTTTTTATGAATTCAACAGATGTTGAATTTAATTTAACTATATCTCTTGGCTTTACTGTTATAAGTTCTGTTGAACCTAATAAACCATGTTCTCTTAATTTTGTCTCTAAAATTCCAAGTGTTAATTTAGTCCCATATACAGGAACATTTAACTGTTTTAGAACATAAGGAATAGCTCCTATATGATCTTCATGTCCATGAGTTATAAATAACCCTCTAACTTTATCTGCATTTTTAATAAGATACGTAATATCTGGAATAACTATATCAATTCCATACATATCATCGTCTGGGAATTTTAAACCACAGTCAATAACTATTATGTCATCTTTAAATTCTATAGCTGCAATATTTTTTCCTATCTCATTAATTCCGCCTAAAGGTATAATTCTAGCCTTTAGCTTTTCTCTTTTCATAATTCCCCTCCTTCGAAATTTGTATAAATAAATATATAAAATATCTTATTTACTTTCTACAATTTCTACATAATCCAAAAAATTTAACGGAGTGGTCTTCTATTTTGAAACCATATTTGTTTTCAACTTCATGTTCTAACTCTTCTAATAAATCATCTTCAACTTCTGATACACTACCACAGCTATTACATACTAAGTGATGATGTCTATGATGTTCATTTTCATTAGCTAATTCATATCTACTACATCCGTCATTTAAATCTAATTTGTATATTACTCCCATTTCTTCTAAAAGTAATATTGTTCTATAAACTGTTGCGAGACCAATTTCTGGGCAGCTTATTTTAACTTGGTCGTATATTTCTTCCGCTGTTAAATGCTTCTTCTCACTATCAATTATTATATCTACTATAGCTCTTCTTTGTGGAGTAAGCTTATATCCTTTGCTTTTAAACTGTTCTTTTAGAGCTTTATAATCTTTTGCAGTTAATTGCGCCATTCTCTAAACCCCTCACTTTTTCATCTTATTCTTCGCTCATGATAGTTGAATACGCCTCTTCTATCATAGCTATCTCTGCTTCATTTTCTACTGGAATTAATCCAACTTCGCCATCTTCGTCTTCTACAACTTTCATTGCTACTACGACATCTTCATCTTCACCTTCTGGTGATAATAAGAAAATTTCTTCTTCTTCTATTTCTAATTTAGTAACTACTTTAAATGTAACCTCTACACCATTTTCATCACTTAAAACTACAGTTTGTAATTCGTTTTCCATTACGAATCCTCCTTTTTAATAATTATTTCGATATTCTATCTAGATATCCTTGTAATATATAAATAGCTGCTATTTTATCAACAATCTTTTTTCTTTTAGCTCTTGATAAATCTGCCTCTAACATCGCCTTATGTGCTGCAACTGTTGTAAGTCTCTCATCCCAGTATTTTATTTCTGGATTAAAAGTTTCTTTCATACGATCACAAAATTCATATACCATCTCTCCTGATGGTCCTATTGTTCCATTCATATTTTTAGGAAGTCCTGCTACTATAAGCTCCGCATTATATTCATCAAAATATTTTTTAACTTCTGCTATATCTGCAGTAAAATTTTTTCTTTTTATAGTAGTAATTCCTTGTGCAGTCCACCCTAATGGGTCGCTTACTGCAACTCCGATTGTTCTACTTCCTATATCTAACCCTAAGATTCTCATATATTACTCCTTATAAGTAAAGAGCGCCCTATAAAGGGCACTCTTTATTTTATTTCAAGATAAGTCTTAATAACTTCCTCAAGAATTTCATCTCTCTCTAGTTTTCTAACTAAAGCCCTTGCCCCGTTATAATTAGTAATGTAAGTAGGGTCTCCTGATATTAAGTATCCAACTAATTGATTAACTGGGTTATAACCTTTTTCCTTCAGTGAATTGTACACATCTGTTAAAATTATCTTTGTTAAATCCTCTTTATCATTGTTAAAATCAAATTGCATAGTATGATCTAAATTGTTTCCCATAGTTTCGCTACTCTATGTAGCTTCACCCCCTTACAATATTTATACTAATATATCTAGTATTAACTTTATTTCTATTTATTATTCAGTTTATATAATAAACTGCTTGTTAGTCTTATTATAAACTATAAATTCAAAATTGTATACTATTTTACTAGGTTTTCTAAAACCTCTTTTGATTTTTCTAATGCATCTTCTATTTTCTCTGAATTTTTACCGCCGGCTTGAGCCATATCTGGTCTTCCACCACCGCCACCGTTAACAACTGCTGCAACTTCTTTAATTATTTTTCCACAGTGAGCACCTTTGTTTATAGCTTCTTTTGTTGCCATTACAATTAAGTTTACCTTACCATCAGTATTGCTTGCAAGAACTACAACTCCAGCATCTAATTTATTTCTAACTTTATCAGCAAGATCTCTTAATGAATTACCATCCATACCTGTTACTGATGCTCTTACTAATGTTATGCCGTTTACTTCTACTGAATTGTTTAATATATCATCTTCAGCACCTTGAACTAACTTAGCTTTTAATGCTGCAATTTCTTTATCTTTATCTTTTAATTCTTGTGTTTGTGATTCAATTTTTAAGATAATATCTTTTTGTGCACATTTTAATGCTCTAGCCGCATTTTTTAGAACGTCAGACTTAGCTTCTACATATTTTAAAGCTTCTATTCCTGTAACTGCTTCTATTCTTCTTATTCCAGCAGCAACTCCACTTTCTGAAACAATTTTAAATAGACCAATTTCTCCTGCATTAGCTACATGGATTCCTCCACATAATTCTTTAGAGAATTCTCCAACTGATACAACTCTTACTTTATCACCATATTTTTCATCAAATAAACAAACTGCTCCGCTATGTTTAGCATCTTCAATTGACATCTCTTGTGTTATAACAGTATCAACATTCATTATCTGTCTATTTACAAGCATTTCAACACTTTGAATTTCATCCTCTGTTAAAGCAGAGAAATTTGTAAAGTCAAATCTTAATCTTTCATTATTACAAAGTGATCCTGATTGATGTACTTGATCTCCTATTATTGCTCTTAAAGCCGCATGTAACATATGAGTAGCTGTATGATTTTTTCTTATATCATTTCTTCTAATTGAATCAACTATTAATTTAGCTTCTTCTCCAACAGATATTGTTCCTTCTACAACTTTTATAAAATGCACAAATTTTCCACCAACATTCTTTTTACAATCAAGAACTATAGCTCTACCTTTATTTGTTTCTACACTTCCTGTATCACCTACTTGACCACCCATTTCTGCATAGAAAGGTGTAACAGGTGTTACTAAGAATCCTTCTTGACCTTCTGATAATTCATTTTTAAAATCTTCATTATCACCTAAAACTATAATCTTTGAAGTCATCTCTGTTTTATCATATCCATCAAATAAAGTTTCAATATTAGCGTCAATTCTATTTACAGGACCATCTGCTCCCATATAACTAGTTTCACCTCTAGCATTTCTTGCTCTTTCTCTTTGAGCTTGCATTTCTTTATCAAAACCTTCGTGATCTACTGTGAATCCTTTTTCTTCTAAAATCTCTTCTGTAAGTTCAAGTGGGAATCCATAAGTATCATATAACTTAAATGCTCTATCACCTGATAAAACAGTTTTTCCTTCTTTTTCAGTTTCTTCAATATAAGTTTTAAGAATATCCATACCAGCATCTATTGTTTGGTTGAATCTCTCTTCTTCCATTTTGATAACTTTTTTAATATTTTCTTTATTCTCTTTAAGTTCTGGGTAAGCTTCTCCATAGTTATCAACTATTATATCAACTATGTTATTTAAGAATAATCCTTTAGCACCAAGCATTCTTCCGTGTCTTGCTGCTCTTCTAAGAAGTCTTCTTAAAACATAACCTCTACCTTCATTACTAGGTCTTACACCATCTGATATAAGAAGTGTAGTACTCTTAGCATGGTCAGTTATTATTCTAAGTGATACATCTGTTTTTGCATCTGCACCATATTTAGTACCTGTAAGCTCTCCTGCCTTTGCAACTATAGCTTTAACAACATCTATTTCAAATATGTTATCTACACCTTGCATAATAGTAGCTATTCTTTCAAGTCCCATACCTGTATCTATATTTTTTTGAGAAAGCTCATTGTAGTTTCCATCCTCATCTTTTTCAAACTGAGTAAATACAAGATTCCAAAACTCTACGATTCTATCTTCATCAGCAGCTGCTAAGAATTCTTCAACACTTTCTACCTTACCTTCACCTCTATCAAAGTGAATTTCTGTACATGGTCCACATGGTCCAACACCTATTTCCCAGAAGTTATCATCCTTACCAAGTCTAAATATTCTACTTGGGTCTACATCTGTACTATTAGTCCATATATCATAAGCCTCATCATCATCAAGGTATATTGTTACATATAATTTATCCTTTGGAATATTAAGTTCTTTTGTTATGAACTCCCAAGCCCAAGGAATTATTTCTTTTTTAAAATAATCACCAAATGAGAAGTTTCCAAGCATTTCAAAACAAGTAGCATGTCTTGATGTTTTCCCTATATTCTCTATATCACCAGTTCTTACACATTTCTGACATGTAGTTATTCTAGTTTTCGGTGGTTTCTCTAAACCTGTAAAATATGGTTTTAATGGTGCCATACCTGCATTAATAAATAATAAACTGTTATCATTTTTAGGAACTAAAGAAAATGAATCTAACTTTAAGTGTCCTTTACTTTCGAAAAACTCAAGATATTTTTTTCTTAAATCATTTGTGCCTATAAATTTCATAAAAAATTCCTCCATCAATTATAATTAATGATTGTTAGCAATTGCTAATACTCATTACTAAAAATTTATTTAGTATAAAAACCTAGATATCTCTTTCTAAAGATTTAAATTTCATATAAGATTTAAATTTTCATTAAAAAATATCCATAAAAATATAAAAAGCCCCCATCCCTAGCAAGGGACGAAAGCTATAATTTCCGCGGTACCACCCTAATTATGTATAAAAATACATCACTCAAAATTTAAAACTCCAAGGTAGCTTCAATAATTTTTCTAGAAAGTTTTCACCAACCACTTTCTCTCTAAATAGAAAAGCATTATTTACTCATCCTCTTCATTGTTTTATATTAATATCTAAACTGATTATAAAAAAAAATTTTTATCCTGTCAATATTATACTCTAAAATAAGTAATAATCTATATCTTCATATATTATCTTAATAATTACCCCTATAGGAACTATCATAACCATTCCCATAAGTCCACCTACACGCTCTCCTATCAACAATAAAATTATAACCATTAATGGATGCATTTTAACACTATTAGCTGTTATTTTCGGTGCTAATATATTTCCCTCTATCTGTTGAATTATTAAAAATAAAATTACACAATAAATAAATTTTATAGGACTATCTATTAAAGCAATTAAAATAGCAGGTATAGCACCTATAAATGCTCCAAAATAAGGAACTATATTTAAAATACCGTTAAGTATTGATAATAATAAAATAAATTTTATATCTATAATCCATAATCCAAGAAAACTTAACAGTCCAACTAAACCACACAAAAGAAATTGTCCTAATATATATTTACTAAGAACCAAATCTATATCTTGAATAACCTTATTTATAAGAACTCGTTGATTTATATTAAATAACAATAAGAGTTTATTTAATATAAAATCCCCATCAGATAAAAAGTAATACGCAACTATTGGTACTATCGCAAAAGCTATAAAATTATCACTAAATTCTATTACACATTGAAATATATATTCTGGTAAATTCCCTAATATCGCACTTAACTTAGTACCCAAATTATTATTTATAACATCTAATATTTCTTCTGTTGGCAAATTACATTTGCTTATTATATCTTTTAAGAAAGATTCTAAACTTAAAATCAAATTATTTATATTTAAACTTTCACTTAAGACATTCGGAATTAAAAATATAAAAATTGATAATATTCCAAGAAATACACCAACAATCAATAATACCGAAAGAAGTTTTTTATTGATTTCTACTTTTTCAAGAATTTTATTTCTAATAGGCTTAAGTGCATAAGCAAAAATAAAGGCTAAAATAATTACATACAAAATTTCTCTTATAAACTTAAATTTATAAAAACCATAAGCTATTGACATAATGATAGCTATAAAAATAAGTTTATTTCTTAGATTTTTACTAATTTTTTTCATATTAAAGCCTCTAATATTTTATGAGGTGATGAATAAACTTTAACACTGCTATTACCTAAATATAAAATATTTTCATCCCCTAAAATAGTTTCTTTCATTAAAATCAATTTTTTCCCTATTTTGAATTTATGAAAAAGACCTTCTGATGTAATAATTGCAATTATATTAAAGTCATAATCAATTATTATATCTTCAACAACGCCTATCATATTATTATTTAAATCAATAATATCTAACCCTTTTATCTCATCAAAAGGAACTACTTTTTCGTATTTTTTTCTTTTAGCTATAATACGATCACCAAAACTTAATATATCTTCAATATTAACAAAATTTTTTTTATTAAAAATATTTTTAGGTATGAAAAAACCTTTGACCTTTCTTTCATAATAATCTATTCCTACATCCTTAATTTCTCCAAACTTTTTCCCTTTATCATTATAAATTTCTTTATAACTTAAATTCTTTATTCTATACATAGAAATCTTACCTCTTCTCTATAAGTATTATCCCTAGTATTTGTAAAATAAATATTTTAATACTTACTTTTTCTTTTAAAGTTAAAAATTTCTAAAAAAAGAGCATCTTAAATTTACTTAAGATGCTTACTTAAAACTTATTTTTCAAATAATTGTTCTATTATTCCACCACCAACAACATAATTCTCTTTATAGAAAACTACTGATTGACCTTTAGTTATAGCCCTTTGTGGTTTTTCAAATGAAACTTTTACCCTATCATCTGCAATTTTTGTTATTATTGCCTTTTCTGGCTTCGCTGAATATCTAATTTTTGCCTTAACTTCTAAAGGCTCTTTTAAATCTTCTATTGCCATAAAATTAATATCTTTACAGATTAATTCTTTCTTAAAAATATCAGTTTCAGGTCCTATTATAACCTCATTTTTCTTTGGGTTAATCCCCGTAACATATGCAGGTCTACCAATTGATAAACCAAGCCCTTTTCTTTGCCCTATAGTATAATATACAATTCCTTTGTGTTTCCCTAGTATATTACCTTCTTTATCCACAAAGTTACCTTCTTTAACTTTTTTAGGTTTAGCTGTTTGTATATATAATCCATGATTATTATCAGGTATAAAGCATATTTCTTCACTGTCTTTTTTATTATGAACAGCAAGCCCTATTTTTTTTGCAATTTCTCTTATTTGCTCTTTTTTATAATCACCACAAGGCATTAAAGTATGTTCTAATTGATATTGAGTCATATTGTAAAGGGCATAAGTTTGATCTTTCTTATCATCATCAGCATTAACAAGAACATATCTATCATTCACTTTCTCAATTTTAGCATAATGTCCTGTTGCTACATAATCAGCTCCAAGTCCTTGTGCTTTCATTAATAATTCATCAAATTTAAGATGTTTATTACAAGCTATACAAGGATTAGGAGTTCTTCCATTTATATATTCTTCAACAAAATAATCTATAACATTTTTCTTAAAGCTTTCTCTAAAATTAAGAACATAAAACGCTATTCCTAGCTTGTTTGCAACTCTTCTTGCATCTTCTACCGCTGATAAAGAACAACATCCACCTTCTCTTTCTTCATACTCCTTATCTTCTTGCCAAATTTGCATGGTAACTCCGATTACATCATATCCTTGTTCTTTAAGAAGATATGCTGCAACTGAACTATCTACTCCTCCACTCATTCCTAAAACAACTTTTTTATTCAAACTAATCACCACTTCTTTCTCGTATTAATATTTTCATCTTCAAAATATTAAAATTCAGATAGATTATTAATCTATCTGAATTTCTATTTTTTATTTATTCACCATGAACATGCTCATGTATATGCTCTGAATGAGTCTTTGTTTCCCATTCTTCTAACCCGTGTTCTCTTCTATAGTTATTAATAGCTTTGTGAATAGCCTCTTCTGCTAATACAGAACAGTGCATTTTTACTGGTGGAAGCCCATCAAGCGCTTCTGCAACTGCTTTATTAGTTAGTGTCCAAGCTTCTTCTAAAGATTTACCTTTTATAAGCTCTGTTGCCATACTTGAAGATGCTATCGCTGATCCACATCCATATGTTTCAAAACTAACATCTTGTATTATATTATCTTCTACGTGTAAATAAATTCTCATTATATCTCCACATTTAGCATTTCCAACTTCACCTACACCATTAGCATTGTCAATTTCTCCAACATTTCTAGGATTTCTAAAATGATCCATTACCTTTTCACTATACATCATAACTAATTACCTCCATTTTCCTTTAAATGATTTTTCCAAAGAGGAGACATTTTTCTAAGTCTTTCTATAATCTTTGGTACACACTCTAAGACATAATCAACATCTTCTTCTGTAGTTCCATCCCCTATAGTAAGTCTTAAAGATCCATGAGCTATCTCATGAGGTCTGCCTATTGCAAGTAAAACATGTGATGGCTCTAATGAGCCTGATGTACAGGCACTTCCACTTGAAGCACATATCCCATCAAAATCTAACGATAAGAGTATCCCCTCACCTTCTATAAATTCAAAACATACATTACAATTTCCAGGAAGTCTTCTCTCCCCCCTTGGTCCATTAACCATTGTATAAGGAACTTCTAAAAGCCCATTCATTAATTTATCTCTAAGATAAGTTAATCTTTTACTATGTTCTTCTAGATTTTCTGTTGCAAGCTCTATAGCTTTTCCAAGCCCCACTATCCCTGGTATATTTTCTGTACCAGCTCTTCTAGCTCTTTCTTGAGAACCACCATGTACTAAGTTATCAATTTTGATACCTCTTCTTACATAAAGTGCACCTACACCTTTTGGTCCATAAAACTTGTGTGCCGCAAGAGATAATAAGTCTATATTCATTTCTTTAACATCTATTTTTACATTTCCAACTGCTTGAACTGCATCTGTGTGGAAAATAATATTTTTCTCTCTGCATATTGCCCCTATAGTTTTTATATCTTGTATTGTTCCTATTTCATTGTTAGCAAACATTACAGAGACTAAAATAGTATTTTCTTTTATAGAGTCCTTAAGTTCTTCTATATTTATAAATCCTTCTGAATCTACATCTAAATAAGTTACTTCAAATCCATTTTTCTCAAGATATTCGCATGTATGAAGAACAGCATGATGCTCTATTTTTGTTGTTATAATATGATTACCTTTTTTTCTGTTTGCATAAGCTATTCCCTTTATAGCCCAGTTATCACTTTCTGATCCTCCATTTGTAAAATAAATTTCAGCCCTATTAGCATTAAGAGCTTTCGCAACTTGCTCTCTTGCATTATCTATAGCAGAATAAGTCTTTCTTGAAATTGAATAAAAAGAAGATGGATTACCAAAATTTTCTGTAAAATATGGTAACATTTCTTCTAAAACCTCGGGCTTGACATATGTAGTCGCCGCATAGTCCATGTATACTATTTTTTCCATAACAAATCACTCCTGTACCTAGTACTATTTAAACTTTATATTTTGACCGTTTCCCTTCATATTGTAATAATCATCTACAACATCTTGAAGTGTCACAGAACAAAGCACTCCATCAATACTTTCCTTTACTTTTTTCCATAAAAGTCTTGTTGCACATGCATCTATATTATAACATTCTACACCTTCTAGACAATCTGATATTTCTATTGGTCCTTCTAAAATATCCATAATTTGAGCAATAGTTATTTCACTTGGCTTTCTATTAAGAACATATCCGCCCTGTGCACCTCTTATACTTCTAATAAGCTTAGCTTTTCTAAGTGAACTAAATAATTGCTCTAAGTAGTAATCAGATATATTTTGTCTTTTTGATATAACCTTTATAGATACTGGCTTATCATCATAATGTATAGCTAAATCTACCATAGCTTTAACACCATATCTACCTTTTGTTGATAATTTCATTATACTAACCCCCAATGCCGAGTAATTCAGTAGACTTTATAGGCTAATCATATCAAACGCCTTAAGTCATGTCAATAAAACCATAGTATTTTTCCACTCTTTTTTCCTTTTTATCCCACACTCACAATTAATATTTTTCTAATACTAGCTTTATATTAAAACTTATCTTTTGACCTTAAATAAAAAAACTTCCCTAGTTACATAAAAATGAGAGAGTTTTTCTAAATATTTTCACAAACACTAGAATCAAAATATACAAAGCATCTTAAGAGGATCTTAAGAATTTGTTAATTAAAATTCAAAATATATTCTGTATGATTAAGTACATAAGTAATAACACTTAAAATGTTATTAATGGGGGGAATTTATGAAGAACACCAGTAAAATTACCAAAGTACTATTTATTATTTATTTAATTACTCTTTTTGAAATTATTGTTTTTAAATTAGAAATTCCGTTTACTAGAATGGGGAACCTTAGAAGTATAAACCTAATTCCCTTTTCTGAATCATTAATTGTAAATGAAGCAATTGATTTTTCGGAGATTTTGATGAATATGATAATTTTTATACCTTTAGGAATATATATAGAAATGTTGTTTTCTAGATGGTCTACTATAAAAAAAATATCTATTATTTTCATTGTAAGTTTAATATGTGAAATATCTCAATTTATTATGGCTATAGGTGCTTCTGACATTACAGATATTATTAATAATACTCTAGGTGGCATAGTTGGATTGCTAATAATGTATGTTTTGATTAAACTATTTAAAGACAAACATAAAACATATAAATTGATGAACATTCTTGCTACAATTGGAACAACCTTTATGGTGTTTTTATTATCTATTCTTGTATTTACTAACATATAATTTAGCATCTCAAGGTATATAACAATACGATAA
>JBOFRC010000261.1:0-1392 GCA_051650825.1 Sarcina sp.
ACAAGTACTACTACAGTACTACTACAGTGCTTAAAATCAAAAGTTTTTACTTAAGTAAAAATACAAGTATCAGAATTTATTTAAAGTACCAAAAGTAAAAGTACACCTTAAAAATAAAAGGAGTAAAATGGCCCATTTCAGAATAATCTATATTAAATTATTGGATTGTAAGTATGCATTAATGTGTTCATCACTTTAATGTTGCTGGTAAAGGTGGAGCTCTTTTAGATTACATTATTTGCTGCTCTGAAGGATCAATAAATACTTATATTAACCGGTAATAATGCATCATAATTTATTTGGTGATTATATTTGGTATCATTAATCTGAATTTGCAAAGTAACAGGGTTATCAAAGAAAATTTAGTGGAGTAAAAACAATATTCCCCTCTGAAATGTAATGTAGTACATTAAAGTACAAATTGAAATACTCAATTAAAGTACCTCAAAATTGTACCTAGATACAGTATTTGATTAAATGTAACTAGTTATTTGCCACCACAGATGTATATCAAACATGAGGGACCAAACATTAACACCCTTCAGTGTATGCAGTCCAGTTCACTGCGACAGCTTCAAAAAATTACAGTTAAAATGAAATAATAATAATAATAATAATAAAAGGTGAGTAAAAATGGATGACTAACTTTGATGCTTTATATTCGAATGAATACTTAATTAAAGTGTTATGATTCTCTGTTCACTAGCCTTTTTT
Organism: Sarcina sp.; assembly: GCA_051650825.1. Classification (GTDB taxonomy): domain Bacteria; phylum Bacillota; class Clostridia; order Clostridiales; family Clostridiaceae; genus Sarcina. The sequence goes on from JBOFRC010000261.1 coordinate 715, forward strand.
CTAAATCTTCCACAGTATTCTTAATCACATGCTGACCCTCAGTTCTACAGATTTGAGTTTACTTACTCATTTAACATTGCTGTTGACAATAAGGATAAAGTGATAACACAAAACACATGATATTCATTTTTCTTGTGTTCTTTGTTTGCTAATGCAGCTTTGAAGTGTTTAGAAATTAGTAGTAAGGATCCTATTACATGAGCTCACTGAGTTAGCTAAATAGCAAAGTGATATGAATTTAATTTTACTTTGGTGACTGTGTAGGCATCCCAAGACCAGTTTCAGGTACCATTGAGGAACTAGGAGGTGGAAGGTGGCCCAGAGCCTCTACACTACCTTCAGTTAACACTTAACCAGGGAGTGGCTCTTCCTCAAAGTGTCTAACATCCATATGGCAGACAGAAAGTTGCCATGTTCATGTGACGAAGCTATCCAGCCACATGATATAGCTGTGGAGGGGGCTCAGTGGCTGCCACAGTTTGTCAGAGTCTGAGGCCTGCTAGCTAGCCCCATTCAGTAGCCTAGCCAGGAACACCAGGCAGGACAGTGAGGCACCCTGGAGGCAAGGTCTGTGACTGGCTGTCCAAAGTGATGCCACAACTGTCCAACTACAGGTTGAGTTTCCACTCACTCCAGCGGCCTCCTGAACATCAGACCCATCAAACATTGTTCTGTATC
>JBOFRC010000262.1:0-13559 GCA_051650825.1 Sarcina sp.
TAAGGAGGATATAAGCTTAGTTGAACTTGAGAGGCAATTAGAGCGTTATAAGTATATTAACTTTAATTATTTAAAATATAAACTTTTTAATTCACTTATAATATCAATAATTTCGTTTATAGGAATTATATGTTATGTATTATTTTCTGTTTTTTCAAATAGAAAGATTATAGGAATAAAAAGAGCTTTAGGATATACAAGGATAAAGTTACTTAGTGAATATGTAATAAATGTGTTCTTAATTTTAACGGCAGGTATAGTTATTGTATTAGGACATAAGCATAAGGATGAGTTGTTCAAGTTGTCTAGTGATAATATAGTGCTAATAACATTAGTGGTAGCATTAGTTATAGCAAGCACAATAGGAATAGTTTTGCACTATATAACAAAAAGAAATATTGCTGATTTTGTTAAGGGGGATTAATAGATGAAAATATTAGAACTTAAAAATATAAAAAGAGAGTATGTAACTAAGAACTATACTACTAAGGCTTTAAATGATGTTTCGTTAGATATTTATAAAAATGAGACTATAGCAATAATGGGTACTTCAGGCTCAGGTAAGACTACGTTGTTAAATATTATAGGACTTATAGATGTTGCAACTAGTGGGGAGTATAAATTATTTGATGAAGATGTTAGTGATATTAAGGATATTAAAGCCTCTATTATAAGGAATCAAAAAATCAGTTTTCTTTATCAGCATTTTGCATTAATAGATGATTTGAATATCATAGAAAATGTTATGTTACCGCTAAATATAAGAAAAATGAGTAAAAAAGATAAGCGTGATAAGGCTTTAAAATATATTGAGAGTGTTGGACTTAGCGGATTAGAAAAGAAATATCCTAATGAGCTTTCAGGTGGACAGAAACAAAGGGTAGCTATAGCAAGAGCTTTAGCTAAGGAAACTGAAATTATTTTAGCTGATGAACCAACTGGGAACTTAGATAAAAAGACAGGTACAGAAATTATAGAACTATTGATTAGTCTAAAGGAAGAGGGAAAAACAATTATACTTATAACTCATGATGAGAATGTTGGTTCTTACTGTGAAAGAAAGATATTCATAAGTGATGGTAAAATTGTTACAGATACAAAAGTGTAGAAAAATAAATAATTGAAAAAAAAGCTCCTTCAACACTTATTTGATAGGAGCTTTTTTTCCGTTATATTATTTTTTTATATTTGATAAAATCCATAAAAATAACATAATATTGTAGCTAAATAGAACTAAATAAAAATAGTTTATCGTGCTAAAATTATTTTTAGTAGAAAAAATGACGGAGGTGTTTAGTTTGAGAAAAGGACCTAAGATAATTATTGGAATAATTATTGCTATTATTATAATTGTTATAGCAGCGTTTGGTGTGTATTACGTTTCGTTTAAGCCAAGTGTAAGTACGACTCCAGTAAGTGCAGTTAGTCAATCACAAGTTGATTCTGTCACTCAAAAATTTAATCCACAAAATATAGCTCAAAATGCTACGGATTTAGGAAATGGTAAGAAGCAGGTTTCATTAACTCCAGAAGATTTATCAAATGTAGCGGCATATGCTGTTGCAAAAGAGCCTTCTGTAGCTAAGTATGTTACAGGAGTTAAAGTTCAACCTGAAAATGGAAATAAAGTAGCTGTGTATGTAACTGGAAAAGTAAAAGGAGTTTCATCACAAGCAAAATTAAACTTCAATGTAGTTAATCAAAATGGACAAACTACTTTACAGTATGATGGTGGAAAAGTTGGTTTTGTTTCAATTCCAGAAAGTGAATTATTTGAAAAATTACATGATAATAATTATATAACTGTAAATAAACAAAGTGGAACTGTAACTATAAATCCTAATTTAATTAGTGGACAACAAATTGATTCTATTAATGCAAATAGTGCTAATTTAAATGTAATATTAAGTGCTTTAGGACAAAATTAAGAATATCAATAGAGACTTCAAAAAACTACTAATAATTAATTATTAGTAGTTTTTTTATTATTAAAAATTATAAAAATTTTCTGTTTATATAAATAAAAAGAATTATAAACTTTTGTTTATTAGGTGGTATTCTGAAAAAAAGGCAAAGGAGAGATTTAAAATGAACAAACAGAAAATTATTGCTCTTGCAATAGGCGTATCAATGGTATCATCAACTATATTGCCAGGGGTTATTGCAAATGCAAATCCTAGAAAGCAAACAACTCAAAAAATACAATCTAAAGATAAAACTAATAAGAATATCAATGAAGGAAAAACTAAACTTGATGCGACTAGTAATGTGTATAATGTAACCTCACAGTCTGAGTTTGATACTGCATTACATCAAGTATTTTTACATGGTGGAACTATAAATCTTGAAACAAATGTACAATTGAATCAAAAGATGGTATTTGAAAATGGAGGTATAATTAATGGTAATAATCATACTATACTAATAGATAATAATAATGGTCCAGTTAATTTTTATATGTATAATAGAGCGGTTACAGTAAACAATCTGAATATCAAGGCGGGAGCTCTATCATATGGAATAGTGTTCGTAACAAATGAATATTCTACACTTATCATTAATGGATCGCTGAATATCCAAGCACAATATGCTCCTGTATCAATTAATGGTAATTATAATGATACTAATATATCAGGAAGAGTAATTCTAGAAAATGCTACGACTGTTTCTTCAAATCAAAATTTTAGATATGGAAATGCTACAGTATTATTAAATGGAAGAATTATACATGAATTGCAAAATGAAATAAATACAGCAAAAGCCATGAAAATAGATGGATATACTCCAGATAGCGTAACGACATTACAAAATGCAATAACTGCTGCTGAAGGAGTTATGAATATTAATAATTCGCCTGATGCTAATAATCAAGATATGGAAATAGCGACAATAAATTTACAAAATGCTATAAAAGGCTTAGCTGTAAATACAGAAGGACTACAAAATGAAATAAATACAGCAAAAGCTATGAATACTGATGGATATACAAGTGATAGTGTAAAAGTATTACAAGGTGCGATAACAGTAGCACAAGGAGTAGTAAATAATAAAGATGCAACGATTCAAGATGTTACTACAGCAATGACTAATTTGCAAAATGCTATAAAAGGCTTAGTTGTAAATATAGAAGGGCTACAAAATGAAATAAATAGAGCGAAAGCTATGAATACTGATGGATATACAAGTGATAGTGTAAAAGCATTGCAAGGTGCAATAACAGTAGCTCAAGCAGTAGTAAGTAATAAGGATGCGAGTGTGCAAGATGTTAATACAGCAATGACTAATCTACAAAATGCAATAAAAGGGTTAGTAGTAAATACTGAAGGCTTACAAACTGAAATAAATACAGCAAAAGGTATGAATACGAATGGATATACACCAGATAGTGTAAAAACATTACAAAGTGCAATAACAGCGGCACAAGCAGTAGTAAGTAATAAAGATGCGAGTGTACAAGATGTTAATACAGCAACGACTAATTTACAGAATGCAGTAAAAGGATTAGCAGTAAATACCGAAGCTTTACAAAACGAAATAAATACAGCAAAAGGTATGAATACAAATGGGTATACACCAGATAGTGTAAAAACATTACAAAGTGCAATAACAGTAGCACAAGCAGTAGTAAATAATAAGGATGCAAGTGTTCAAGATGTTAATACAGCAATGACTAATTTACAGAATGCAGTAAAAGGCTTAGTAAAAGAGTCTATAAATGTTGAAAGTAATGTTGAAAATGCATATTTTGAACCATATGGTTTAGTTATTAATGCGAATTTAGATGGTATGAATTTTGCCCAAAATTCTGTAAAAGATTTAATAGTTGAAAATAGTAATGGCCAAAAAGTAACGATAAAAGGAGTAAATGTAAATTGGTATAGTAAAGATTTAACTAATTTTAGTGGAGCACAATTTATAATTACACCAAGCATGTTAAATAAATTAGGTAATGAATTAAGTGCAAAACTATATGTGACATATATGAATAATGGTATTATAAAAAAAGTTCCTTTAGAAACTAATAAAGATTTAAATGGTGCTTCTTTTGATATTCCTTTTAACTTAATAAATAATGATAAGCAAGCTATGCTTAAAGGAGTAAATGATACTATAACAAATACTTCAAGCATTAAAATACAATATACTAAGCCTTATGGATTAGTAATTAATACAGATAATAATTTTGAGAATAAAACATTAAACAAAAGTGATAAAATTCAATTAATGGTAAAAAATTCAAATGGAGATATAGTGAACACCTTTGATGGTGTTAATGTCAACTGGTATAGTTTTGGAAATTATTCAGGAGCTCAATTTATAATTTCAAATAAATCATTAAATGAATTGAAAATTATAAAAAAAATGCAAGGTGGATTAAGTTTTGCAATTTCTTATGATAATATGATAAATTCATTAAATTTAAACATTAATGAGATGGGTCCTACTATTGGTATATCAAATTTTTAATTAAGCAAATTCTCTATATCTATAAATCTATTTATAATTGATTTATATTATATCAAAATTTACTAATTATAATATAGGTATTAAAATAAGATTAATTAGAAAAGGAGTCTTATTCTATGAATAAAAATAAAATAATAGCATTTATAGTTGGTACAACTATGATAAGTGGGATTATCTCAACTGCAAATTTAAATGAAAAAAATATTTATAGCAAAATAAATTCGAAGAATGAAGTTATTTTGGCTCAGCAGAAAAAAAATTCAAATGATATAATATATAATATAAATTCTACACAAGAGTTTATTTCGGCAGTAACAGAAATAAATAATAATCCTAGTATGCCTGCTATAATAAATTTAACTAATAATATTTCTGTACCTAATACTGTAATTAATACTAATTCATCTCTTACACTTAATGGAAATGGACATACGTTGAATATTTTAGGTATAAATACGGGTGGTGCATCTAATAATTATAATGTCATTTTTAATAATATAAGTATAAATTGGTCGCCTGAAGCTATCATTTCTACAAATAATTTAATATTTAGGGGGAATGTTAATTTTATTAATTCTAATTTTAAAGAATTTGTTTATAATAATGCCATTGTAACTTATAAAAGTAGTATAAATTCTACTATAGAGAGTAATTTTGGTTTACATTATGAAGGAAATATAGAATTATTACAAAATGCTATAAACGGAGCCAAGGCGATAAATATTAATGGCTATACTTCTAAGAGTGTCGAGTCATTACAAGGTGCTATATCAGGAGCACAGCAAGTCCTAAATAATCTTTATCCATCGGAAAGTATGATAGAAGCAGCAATAGCAATATTACAAAGTAAAGAAAAAGGCTTAGTAGTAGATAAGTCTGGACTACAAAATGAAATAAATACAGCAAAAGTCATGAATATTGATGGGTATACACCAGATAGTGTAAAAGCATTACAAAATGCTATAACAGCTGGAGAATCTATAATAAGTAATAAAGATGCGACAGTTCAAGATGTTACTACAGCAATAACTAATCTACAAAATGCTATTAAAGGATTAAATATAAATAAGGAAGGTTTAGAAAGTGCAATATCTAATGCTAAAGAAGTTCTAGCATTACCAAAAAAACTTAGTGCACCTGAATTTACCGCTGAAACTGTTAATATACTACAAAATTTAATTAATCAAGGAGAGGATGCACTTAAGGAAAGTGATGCATCACAAATAGAAATACTTACTAATAAAATTATAGATGCGACTAATAATTTAGTTGTAAATATTCCAGATAAAAACTTTAATATTTTGTTGTACAGTTCAATCAATAAAAAAAATGGAAATGGTCCAGTAACATATGGTCAATTGCAGAAACTAAAATCTATTAGTACATTGGGCTATACAGTATCTGCATTTTCTATAAATTCTATTGATGGTTTGCAATATTGTCCAAATGTGATTTACTTCCAGGGAGGAAATAATAATACACATATTAATAATTTAGATTTATTAAAATATATTTCACCTAAAGCAATTGTAAGTATCGCAGCTGAGTTTTATTATGGAAATACAATTAATTCTTATTTAGATTCAAGTCAATCATATACTACAGATAGTCTTAATAATTTAAAAGATATATGGAATTCAAACTCAAATACTCTAGATTCATTAAAAGATATTTCTGTAAATACATTTCTAAATTCATATAATCAGGTTAAAAATGCAGTAAAAGGATTGGTAAAAGAAACAGTAAATGTAGAAAGCAATATTAAAACTGCATATTTTGAACCATATGGATTAGTCATTAATGCTAATTTAAGCGGTATAAAATTTTCTCGAAATACTCCTAAATATTTAGTTTTTCTAAATGACAACGGTAGTGAAACTGTTGTAAAAGGTGTAAATGTGAATTGGTACAGTAAAGATTCCACTGATTTTAGTGGAGCTCAATTTATAGTTACACCAAGTATACTAAAAGAATTAAATGGGACATTAAATGCTCATTTATATCTGGTATATGAACATAATGGTATAATGGAAAGATCACTTTTAAGTGGAACTCAGAATATAAAGGGAGAAGCTTTTGATATACCTTTTAATTTAGTTAGCAATAATGACCAAGCTGTAATTGAGGGTATATATAATTCTGAATTAGGGGTTTCAAGAGTTAAGGTTCAATATACTGAGCCTTATGGATTGGTAGTGAATACAGTTAATAATTTTGAGAATCAAAATTTAACTAAAAATGATAAAATTCAATTGGTTGTCAAAAATTCAAAAGGTGATATAGTTAATAAATTCAAAGGTGTAAATGTAGATTGGTATAGTTTCGGGAATTACTCAGGAGCTCAATTTATAATATCTAACAACATTTTAAATCAATTAAAAGCTATGGAGAAAAATGGTGAAAAATTAAATTTTGAAGTTTCTTATAATAATATAGTAAATACTTTAAGTTTAAATGTTGGTTAAAAATATTTAAAGTAAATATAATTTTGAAGTGGATATAAATTATCTGGAATTTAAATATTAAAAAGGGATTGTATCAGTATGATACAATCTCTTTTTATGTTTCAAATTATTTTTTGAATGATTGTTAAACTAAAAATTTATCATATTTAAAATAGATTTTAGAAAATTCAACTAGTAATTTATAGTACAATTCAAATTTAACATTTATTATAAATTCAAAACTTTATTATAGTATAAGTAAAATAAGTAGTATTAGATATAGTAACAATTTAATTAAAAAGGAGTGATATTAAAATATGAATAAACAAAAAGTTTTAGCTCTTATAGTTGGGACTACTATGGCAACTGGTATTGTATCAACTACGGGAATGAGCACGATTAACACAGCTAAACAAGTAAATGTGAAGAATGAAAAGGTGCTAAGTAGTAACAAAAATAAGGAAGCTGGTGGATTTACAAGTACAGAAAATACAACTGCAGAGAATACAATCAACCCAATCACTACATTATTAAATGCAATAAATACAGCAAAAACCATGAATACTGATGGGTATACACCAGATAGTTTAAAAGTATTACAAAATGCTATAACAGCAGCACAAGGAGTAGTAAATAATAAAGATGCGACAGTACAGGATATTACTACTGCAATGACTAATTTACAAAATGCTGTTAAAGGTTTAAGTATAAATAAGGGAAGTTTAGAAAGTGCAATATCTAATGCTAAAGAAGTTCTAGCATTGCCACAAAAACTTAGTGCACCTGAATTTACAGCTGAAACTGTTAATACACTACAAAACTTAATTAATCAAGGTCAGAATGCACTTCAAGAAAGTGATGCATCACAAATAGAAATACTTACTAATAAAATTATGGATGCGACTAATAATTTAATTGTAAATATTCCTGATCCTCAGTTTAAAACATTATTAGTATCAAATATTAAAAATGAACTTGCATATACAGATAATAAAGATGCACTAGGAAAAACTCCTGTCACTTATGGAGAACTATCTCAGTTAAAAAGTATTTCTCGAAATAATGTAAATGGAATAGTTTCAATTCAAGGTATACAATATTGTGCAGATTTAACATATTTTCAAACTGGTTATGGACAAAATATACCTTTTTCAAACTATAGTCCATTAGCAACGTTAATCAATAATATGAGCCAATCTACTAAAGATAAATTATGGATAGTAAGTGGAAGTTCGATACCTATACCAGATTATTTTAATAACTTAATAAATAACATTGGATATACAAGTTCTAGTAGAAATAATTTACAAACAATATATAAGGCGAATTATGATAATTTATTTGATGCGGGTGGAACAATAGCCAATCAAAATGGAATATTAGCAGATAAATGGCTTACTTCTTATCAAAATTTACAAAATGGTGTAAAGAGTTTAGTAGTAAATATAGAAGGATTGCAGAGTGATATTCAAACAGCAAAGAACATAAATACTAATGGCTATACAAGTGATAGCATAAAAGCATTACAAGGTGCAATAACAGCAGCACAGGCAGTAGTAAATAATAAAGATGCAACAGCTCAAGATGTTACTACAGCAATGACTAATTTACAAAATGCGATAAAAGGCTTAGTAGTAAATACCGAAGCTTTACAAAATGAAATAAATACAGCAAAAGGTATGAATACAGATGGATATACACCAGATAGTGTAAAAACATTACAAGGTGCAATAACAGCAGCACAAGGAGTAGTAAATAATAAAGATGCGACAGTACAGGATGTTACTACAGCAATGACTAATCTACAAAATGCAGTAAAAGGATTAGTAGTAAATACTGAAGGCTTACAAACTGAAATAAATACAGCAAAAGGTATGAATACAGATGGATATACACCAGATAGTGTAAAAATATTACAAAGTGCAATAACAGCAGCACAAGCAGTAGTAAGTAATAAGGATGCAAGTGTGCAAGATGTTACTACAGCAATGACTAATCTACAAAATGCGATAAAAGGCTTAGTAGTAAATACCGAAGCTTTACAAAATGAAATAAATACCGCAAAAGGTATGAGTACAAATGGATATACACCAGATAGTGTAAAAACATTACAAAGTGCAATAACAGCAGCACAAGCAGTAGTAAGTAATAAGGATGCGAATGCACAAGATGTTAATACAGCAATGACTAATCTACAAAATGCAGTAAAAGGATTAGTAGTAAATACTGAAGGCTTACAAACTGAAATAAATACAGCAAAAGGTATGAATACAGATGGATATACACCAGATAGTGTAAAAACATTACAAAGTGCAATAACAGCGGCACAAGGAGTAGTAAGTAATAAGGATGCAAGTGTACAAGATGTTACTACAGCAATGACTAATTTACAAAATGCTGTTAAAGGATTGGTAAAAGAGAGTATAAATGTTATAAGTAATACTGAGAGTGCGTATTTTGAACCATATGGTTTAGTTCTTAACGTTAATTTAAATGGTATGAATTTTGCACAAAATTCTGTAAAAGATTTAATAGTTGAAAATAGTAATGGTCAAAAGGTAACTATAAAAGGAGTAAATGTAAATTGGTATAGTAAAGATTCAACTAACTTTAGTGGAGCACAATTTATAATTACACCTGATATATTAAAAGAATTAGGGGGTACATTAAATGCTAAGTTATCTATAGGATATATGCATGGAAATGTTATGCAGACTTCTGCCTTGAATAATAAAGAAAATATCAAAGGAGCAGCATTTGACATACCTTTTAATCTAGTTGATAATGATGGACAAGCAACGCTTCAAGGCATTAATGATGTAGCTCAAGGAACTTCAACTGTTAAAACACAGTACACTGAACCTTATGGATTAGTAGTTAATACTGCTAATAATTTTAATAATCAAATTTTAACAAAAAATGATAAGATTCAATTGATAGTAAAGAATTCAAAAGGAAATATAATTAATACATTTGATGGTGTAAATGTAGATTGGTATAGTTTAGGAAATTACTCAGGTTCACAATTCATAATACCTAGTAGTATTTTAAATGAGTTAAAAGCCATGGAAAAAAATAATGAAAAATTAAATTTTGAAGTTTCTTATAATAATATGGTAAATATTTTAAGTTTGAATATTGGCTAATATTAATTAATATGATTTAAAAAAGAGAGTGTTACAATTTTCTAGTTATTACTGGATAGTAGCATTCTCTTTTTCTATAGTATATTCAAAAAACAGTAGTATGTATTTATTATAAGCATTTATGTTTAAACTTTTTTTTTGTTAAACTTAGAAACAAGGATATGGTAACAAATAAGTAGACATTTATAGAAAGGATGACAAAATATGAATATGATAGTAACAGTTTTATTAATAATTATTCTCATTCAATTATTATTTTATTCTATTTTAGGGTATGTTGGACTTTTAAAGGTTAAAAGAAATTATGAAATAGTAGAGGATAAATTGAAATTTTTATTTTTAGTACCAGCATGCAATGAGGATCAAGTTATAAAGGAAACTTTACAAGAACTAAAAAAATTAAATTATGAGAAGGGATTGTATGAAGTACATTGCTTAGTGAATAATTCAACTGACAAAACTTTTGAGGTAGCAAAGAGTGAAATTGACGGTGTATATAAATTGGATTCAGAGGTTGGAGAACCAAAAGGGAAACCTTATGTATTAGAAAAATATTTTGATAGGAATGTAGAGTGGGAAAATTTCGATTATATAATAATTTTAGATGCAGATAATATAATTTCTCCAAATTTTTTAAAGGAAATGAATTCTCAAATTTTAAAATATGGAGCAGATAATATACAAGTAGTGCAAGGGTACTTAGGAATAAAAAATATAAGCACATCTATGATGTCATTAGGATATGCAGCTTCATATTTTGTTGCAAATAGGACAATTCAGTTAGCTAAAAGTAAATTGAGATGGAATTCAACAATTGGAGGCACAGGGTTTGCATTGAGTGTAAAATATTTACAAAAACATGGGTGGAATCCTAAGAGTTATACAGAGGATTTTGAGTTGCAAGTTGAATTGAGTGTGAAAGGTGAGAAGTCTTTATGGAATCATTTTGCTATTGTTTATGATGAGAAACCTAATACAGTATTGGCAAGTCACAACCAAAGATTAAGATGGGCTCAAGGACATTGGAGAATAGCTTTTACTAGTTTTTTTAAGCAAATAAAATCTTTATTTAATATTAAGTCTTTAAAGTATTTTCCAAGCAAAATAGAGGTATTAATATATTCTTTTGCAATGATGAGAGCTCCAATTACAATAATTGTAATTATGTTAGCTGTAATTGAAGTGAAGTATCTTAATAACGTACCTATTATATGGACAATGTTGCCATTATGGCTTTTCTGTGAAGTAACTAATTATTTTATTTTCCCTATAATATGTATTTTATTAGAAGGTAAAAACATTCTGAAAACTGAAAATAAAAGTTGGAAAAATATCATTTTATTTTTAAAAATATATATAGCGTTCTTTTATTCTGCAATAGTTTATGTAGCAGCTCAAACACAAGGCTTAGTTACATGCTTCTTACCACAAAATAATTGGAATAAAACAGAACATAGTATGAAAAAACATGTAGTAGTTGAAAAAGGAGAATAATAATGAAAGCATTAAAAATTATAATAACATTAGTTATTTTAATTATTTTGACAGTTTCTTATTTAATGAGAGTTTGGGTTTTTAATATAGAAAAAATCTTTCTTTTAATACCTGTCTATATTATATACATAGCAGCACCTTTGCTTGTTATGATTAAAGTAGTTTCAACAAAAAAGAAGTGAAATTTTATTGGGTAGCTTTAAAAGGGTTACTTTTTATTGTATAAAGAATACCACCGATTATATTGGTGGTTCCAACGAGCATATACTAAATGGAATTGTAAATATCGCAGTATTTGTCGGATATCTGAAAGATAAAAACTCACTTAGAATATTTGATAAGGATATTAATTTGAAATATAAGTATGGTAACAGAACATTTTGGTGTTCAGGATATTATGTAGAAATTGTAGGTAGAAATAAAAAAGTATAGAGGATTATATTTAATTATTTTAGTAGCAGACAATAGACGGATGTAGTTGGCAAAATGTTTAAAGGTAATGAGCATTGCTTTTTAGCCTTAAAGTAGGGGCTGTATCACAATGGAAGTAAATTCCTAGAAATGATACAGTCCCCTTTTACGTTTTAATGTATTTTTTCGAATTCTTGTTAAACTAAGTTTATGATACTAAAACGAAGAACTCAAGATTTATTTTTAACATTAAATACAAAAAATATTATAGATTCTGATAATTTAGTTCGATTGGTAGACTGTTTTATTGATAAATTAATGATAGAAAGGTATTGAACAGTCTTTATCTAAAAGGTAGAAATCCAGCAATCGAGCTAAAAATTATGCTAAAAACAATAATTTTTGCTTATATGAAATGCATCTATTCTAGTCGTAAAATAGCTAGTGTATGTAAATATAATATAGAATTTATCTGTTTATTACGTGGAAGACGAGCTCCTACTCATAATACTATTTGTAGATTTATAAAAAAAACTCACCTCATTTAAAATATATATTATCTAAATTTGTAGACTTTTTATTTTTAATAAAGGAAATTGATTTTGAAAATCTTTTTATTGATGGAACAAAAATAGAAGCATATGCAAATAAATATTCTTTTGTATGGAAGGAGTCAATTGATAAATTTCAGAAAGCACTTATAGAAAAAATAAATTTAATGTTTCTTCTTTATGGGATACAAACAGAAGAGAATCATTTAGAATATTTACAGATTATAAAAACATATTTATATCAATGTCTAGTCGATTTACATATAAACATAGTTCATGAGAATGAAAGAAGATCATATGAGGAATGGACAATTAAAACTGGCTTATAATACTCAGATTGGAGTTGAAGCAGAATATATTGTAATGTTCTTGTATAGGAATGATTGAAGTGATGTAAATACACTAATACCATTACTAGAAGATTTTCCAATAAAACAAAAATATAAAAATATTGTTGCTGATGCAGGATATGAAACCTTAGAAAACTATACATATTTATCTAAATAGGGATATAATTCATTTTTAGATAATCGTTATATCAATAAAGGGAAATATTTCCTCAGTTATATTTTATATAGCTTTTTTCGTATACCCGTATTTACGTATAAAATGGAAAAGCCATACCAAAAAACTAAATATTAGTATTTTGATACAGCCCCTTGATTTTTATTGTTTTTTAGTTTGAAAAAGCTATAGAGTCACTAATTTTTCAATAGCATTTTGCAAATTTTCATAAGAATTGAGCCATTTATTAGCAAATATACCATTTTGGTTAGCTATTGTTCCACCTGCATTAAATAAATTTTCATAATTTACTGTATATGCTACGTGCAAATTATTTCTACTAGAACTTGTATATTTATTATTATTTATTAAGTTATTAAAATAATTAGGAATAGGAAGAGAGCTACCAGTTACTATTACTAATTTATTTTTAGTTGATTCATTCATATTATTTATCATTGTCGCTAGTGGAGAATAATTTGAAAAAGCTATATTTTGTCCGTAACCTGTCTGAAAATATGTTAAATTTTCACAATATTGTA
>JBOFRC010000263.1:0-4537 GCA_051650825.1 Sarcina sp.
TGATGAATATAGCAAAGAAAATAATTTAAATATGGATATTAAAAATTTAAGTCTAGAACTTTATAAATTTACAAATGGATATCCATTTCTAGTAAGTAGGGTTTGCCAAATAGTAGATGAAAAAATACTAGAAAATCAAAAAAAAAATTGGGAAGTTGAAGATATTTATAAATCAATAAAAATACTTTTAACAGAACATAATACATTATTTGATGATCTTATTAAAAATATTGAGAATAATAAAGATTTAAATGAACTTATGTTTGATATCATAATTAATGGCGAGGAAAAAAGTTTTAATATTTATAATAAAGTAATTTCAATAGGAGCAATGTTTGGTTATTTTAGAGAAGAAGATTATAAAGTTGCTATTTCAAATAGAATATTTAAAGAAATTTTATATAATTACTTTTCATCAGAGGTTGAAGAAAAGGTAGAGATTGCACCTTATAATTTTAAAAACAACTTTGTAACAAGTACAGGGCTTGATTTTAGAAAAGTTCTTTTAAGATTTCAACAATTCTTTAAAGAGCAATATAGCCATTTAGATAAAAAGTTTATTGAAAGAGAAGGCAGACTTTTATTCTTAGCTTTTATTAAACCAATTATAAATGGAACTGGTTTTGATTTTAAAGAAGTTCAAATATCAGAAGAAAAAAGACTTGATGTTGTTATAACATATTTAAAAGAAAAGTATATAGTAGAACTTAAAATATGGCGAGGAAAAGAATATCATGAAAATGGATTAAAACAATTAGCAGATTATCTTGATATAAATGGTTTAGATAAAGGATATCTTGTGATATATAATTTTAATAAAAGTAAGGAATATATATGCGAAGATGTTATTGTTAAGGGAAAAGAAATTTTTGTGATTTATGTTTAGTTTGTAAGATTAAATAATATGAAAAAGTTGCGAATTGAGAATTATCAAGATTATCTTAGTAGATTTTCTAATCCTGATACTGATGAAATTTTAAAAACTACTTAATTTTCAGCTTTTAAAGAACTTTTCAGGAAGTTTATTTTTAAAAGTACTTATGAAGTTTATAATGAGTAATATGATGTTGATTTAGAGAGAGTTATAGAAGTAAAATAATAGATTTAATATAGAGAAGAAGTTGCTGAAATTTAGCAACTTTTTTTTATATAAAATTAAAAAGCGATATTGTTAAATAAAAGTATTATAAAAATATATTTTACTTAAAAGTAAATATCTTTGATTTATAAAGCGAAAAGATTACTTCTTTTGAAAATAGGTAAAGTATTTGTACAAATAGTACGATATTTTGTTTGGTAACTTATTTAAAAAGGAGAGAGCTAAATATGTTGAAGTCAAAAAGTATTAATGGAAGAATTGTAAATACATTTGTTCCATTTATGGTTGTAGTAATGGTTTTAATAAGCACATTATTTTATTTTATTTTATTGCAAAAACTGCATTAGAAAAAAATGCAGATCAATTATTAAGTACAGTAGCTAGTAATGCAGCACAAGCTTTAAGTGAAGGGATTGAGGGAGATTTAGAAGTTCTAGAAACTATAGCTGAAATAGATTTAATAAATGATATGCCTGTAAGTTTAGAAGAAAAAAATCAATTTTAAATCATTATATGAAAATAGAGGGGTATAAAAGAATTGGCATTACACAGCTTAACGGTGATTTTCAATCAACAGAAGATTGGAAGGTAAACATAAAAGATGATTATTATTTTAAGAAGTCTTTAGAAGGAATATCAATGGCTTGTGAGCCTTCAGCAGATCTTGGTACATATGAGTTTGGAATGTCTGTTCCAATAAAAGATAGACAAACAGGGGAAGTGACAGGAGTACTTATAGCAGTTAAAAATGGAGATCAAATTCAAGAAGTTATAACAAATCTTGAAAAACAAATATCAATGAGAGCTATGCTTATAAATGGATATGATTCTGTAATAGTAGCATCTGATAATGAAAATTTATTTAGAAAAGTTGTTTATAAGCCGTTGCAGGATATAAATGCAAAAGCTGATTTATCTTTTAGTACTCAAATACCTAAGAATGAAGAGTATAAGATTGACAGTAAAAAAAGGTTTGTAGAGATTACACAAGTACCAGTTTCTAAGTGGAATTTAGTGTTAGATGCAGAGAAAGGTGCTTTATTATCATCACTTAATACTATGAAGATAATGGCAATTATTATTTTCTTTATTGCAATAACAGTATGTATAATTGTGATTAAAGGGAAAGCCAATAGCATTACAAGACCGCTTACAGCAGTAGTTGATTCATTAGATGCAATGGCTAATAATGATTTAACTAAGGAAGTAAGCAGTGAATATGCAAATAGTGAAGATGAGATAGGAAGACTTTCAAGTTCTATAAATAAAACACAAAAAGCTATTAGTGGAATGCTTACATCACTTGAAACTAACGCTAAAAATGTAGATGAGGAAGCTATAATTCTTAGTGATATGTCAGATGATTTTGCACATACAACTGATAGTATATCATCATCTATCGATGATATTGCTAGTGGAATAACTAAGCAAAGTTCAGATATAGCTCTTATTATAGATAACCTTAAAGGATTCAAGGCTGTTTTAGGTAGAACTACTGGTGAAATTGATAATATATCAGAGTCTGTTAATGAGATGAATGGGAAAGCAGAAGCTAGTAATAAAGACATGAATGTATTTTTAAATTCACTTGATAATTTATCACAAAACTTTACTATGCTTAAAGAGAATATAGTAAATGTAAAAGATAGTATTATGACAGTAAATGAAATAACAGATCTTATTAATAATATAGCAGAGCAAATTAATTTATTATCACTTAATGCGTCAATTGAAGCAGCAAGAGCTGGGGAATCAGGAAGAGGATTTGCAGTTGTTGCACAAGAAATTAAAAAATTATCAGAGCAGACCAATGATGCATCTAAAAAAATATCTACTCTTATAAATGATGTCATAATTCAGAGTGAAGGAATGGCGAATAGTACAGCAGAAGTCAATGGTACTTTAGAAAAAGAAAGAAATACTGTTTTAAATAGTATAGAGGCGTTTAGAAAAATTTCTAGTTCAATAGTAGATATTTCACCTAAAATAAATGCAATTACTAAGAATTCAAGTGAAATAACTAGAAGTAGCGATGAAATTATTAGTAAAATAAATAACTTTTCAGAAATATCTATGAATATTGCAGCTAGTAGTGAAGAAATTTCAGTAGCTTCAAATGAAATGAAGGAATCATCTAAGAAAATAGCCTATACATCAGATAAACTTAAACATAGTACTAATAATATGGTAGAAGAGTTTAGTAAGTTTAAAGTTTAGTAAGTTGGATAATTATAGAAAAAGTAGTATAAATTTTGTACTACTTTTTTCATTATATCTAGAGAATAAGTAGAAATTTGTGTTAAGATAGAATATGTGTTTACTTTATGAACCAGCTAGTTTTTAAAAAAAGGAGAGTTCAATGACTACTAAAGATGAAATAGGACAAAAAGTCCTAGGGAATACTGGATTTATAGTATTTATTGGTTTTTTAAGTGCTTTTGTGCCTATGTCGACAGATTTATATCTGCCAGCATTGCCAGAAATGATAAAAACTTTTAATACAACACCAGTAATTTTAAATTTAACTATTACATTATTTTTTATTTTCTATGCAATAGGTATGCTGATATGGGGACCACTTAGTGATAAGCATGGAAGAAAGCCTATTTTAATAATAGGAATGGTATTATATGCAGCGGGAAGTATATTATGTGCATTTTCTACAAATGTTTATATGCTTATAATATTTAGAATACTTCAAGCTGTCGGAAGTGGAGCGGCTGTTTCAGTTGCTACTGCGATGATGAAAGATGTTTATACAGGGAAAAAATTAGTTTCTATGTTAGCAATTGTTCAATCAATGGCAATGACATCACCAGTTATATCACCTATAATAGGTGCTTTTATCTTAAGATATACATCATGGCATGGAATCTTTGTTATATTAACTATTGTAAGTGTAATTGCAATAATTGGAGGAGTTCTATTAACAGAAACTCATAAAAATCTTAATACAGGAAACCTTATTGAAGTATTCTCAACACTTAAAACAGTTAGTATGAATAAAGGGTTTGCATTACTTGTATTTATTTTTGCGTTACCACTTTTACCGTTATTAGCATATGTTACAATGTCATCATATATCTATATCAGTGGGTTTGGATTGACACAACAAGTATATAGTTATTTCTTCGCTGTAGGAGGAATATTCCTTGTTCTAGGACCTATGGTATATGTTAGACTTGTTAGAGTGTTTAGATGGAATTCAGTCGTAAAAGTTTGTTTTCTAATATTAGTAATATGTGGTGTTTTACTTATAGTTATAGGTGAAAAATCACCATACTTATTCTTATTATGTATGATTCCAGCTCTTGCGTGTGGAAATATGCTAAGACCACCAGGCACTAATATAGCTTTAGCACAGCAAGATGAACATATAGGAGCAGCTTCATCTATGATAAGCTTTGCAAATACTATACTTGAGAGTATAGGTATGTT
>JBOFRC010000264.1:0-1119 GCA_051650825.1 Sarcina sp.
ATGGCAGCAATGAAGTGCATCCTGGGTCTCCTGGCCCTGCTTGCAGTCTCAGCCTGGGCCGAGGCGGGGGTAAGTCCCACAGCTGGAGCTTTCAGTCAGTTGGCTGGTCTTCATATCGCTCAAGCAACACATTAAAAGTCATTTCACCTAGAAACTTTGACTGCAAACACATTTGCAGCTAGAGCAGCTTTCAGTCGTACAGATGGAGTTTGCTCAGTTGTAACGGGATTGTAATTTTTAATTTTCTAATGACTTTACGGACATATGTTTGTAGACATATTTCATTATTTTGTAATATTTTTAAAAGTCACAAATAGCTGATTTGGTCAATTTAATTTATTTCATTTCACTCAGTATCAATACTGCTTTCCAGGGAGTCCTGAGGACATATATTAAAAACTAACAATAAGACAGTTAAAACATAGAAAACAGTGGGTACAGTCCAGATTTCAGTTTCCAAAGTGCTTTACACACACTTAAATATTAAAGAAATTGACTATTGCTTTTTGATATTCTCCCCACAAAACATTTCCATCAGATGTCAGATAGTAATATTTTCTTGATAACACAACAGAGACGGCGTCACTTTCTGTCTGCAGGTTGTGAATATGGCGAGTGGTGACAATAACAATAAAGATGGGAAAGACTTGACCGTCACAGAGCAGCTGGAGAAAGCCAACAACAACCTCAGTAAGGAACAGTGAATGCATCATACTGACTCAAACAACACTAATTGTAAAAATGTCTTTTTTCCCTGTATAGGCCTTTTTCACAGCAGAGGTTATGACTTGTCGTTGTAGGAAAATCACATGCGTTACTAATCACATTAACAATGGCTCTGTTCTATTCAAGTGTCCCAGTAAGCCATGACAGTGTAAAACCTAAAACTGAAGCAGCTAAATGGAATTCAGCTATTAATAATCTATTACTGATGAGTCTGTGTACCAGATTGTATGCCATTATCACATAAATTAGTTAATAAGTTGATCTTAATATGCATTATCGTTTGAAAATTGAATTGAAATTTCCTCATGTAACAAACCCTGCCAGTCCTGCACCCAGACAAGCTATATACTTCACACATAAAGTGAGAGTGTTTATGAAAGACCTGTGTGACAC
>JBOFRC010000265.1:0-119389 GCA_051650825.1 Sarcina sp.
CTCAAGATTAGATTTCCCATATCATAAGATAGTAAGTTCCCTTCAAGACTAGGAGGTTGATAGGTCAGAGGTGTACGCATGGCAACATGTTTAGCTGACTGATACTAATAGAACGAGGGCTTGATCAAAGTCATGCTGAAATATATATGTGTGTAATTTTAAGAGAACAATCTCTTAAAATAAAATCTGGTGATAATGTCCTTTAGGGTAACACCCGTTTCCATTCCGAACACGATGGTTAAGCCTTTAGGAGCCGATGGTACTGCATGCGCGAGCGTGTGGGAGAGTAGGTTGTTGCCAGATTCATAATAATCCGGAATAGCTCAGCGGTGGAGCAGTCGACTGTTAATCGAAAGGTCGTGGGTTCAAATCCCACTTCTGGAGCCATATATCTAGTGTCTATGCCCTTTAGGGTAACACCCGTTCCCATTCCGAACACGATGGTTAAGCCTTTAGGGGTCGATGGTACTGCATGCGCGAGCGTGTGGGAGAGTAGATTGGTGCTAGGTCATATAAGAAGATTGAGAGAATCAATCTTCTTTTTTTTATTTTAAATATTAAAGTATAAACTTCCATTAAGTTTTATTAGTGGGAGTTTTTTTGCATTTCTAAAATAAATAAAATAATAATTAACTTGTTGACAATGGAGAATTTTAGGTATATATTAAATATAGACACCCCCCTAGGGAGGGGGTAATATTGAGATGGGAGTTGTTAGTTATGAATGATGATAAGAGGAAGGCTATACAGTTATTAAAAACTGCAAGAGGTCAAATTGATGGAATTATAAAAATGATAGAAGATGAGAGATATTGTATTGATATTTCTAATCAAATAATGGCATCACAAGCTTTAGTTAAAAAAGCTAATAAGCATATTTTATCTCAGCATTTAGATAGTTGTGTTAAAACAGCGTTAGAAAGTGCTGAAGATAGAGAAGAGAAAGTTGCAGAACTTGATAAAATAATTTCTAAGTTATTAGATGTAAAATAAATATCATGTAGTAATTTTTGAACAATAAATTACTTTATGAAAATAATATAAAAAGGAGTGTGAGTAGATTAACATGGAAGATAAACTTTTAAAAGTTACAGGGATGACTTGTGCAGCTTGTGCGGCATCTATTGAAAGAGTTGTTAATAAAATGGATGGCGTTAACTCAGGTACTGTTAACTTAGTAGCTGAGGAACTAAAGTTAAACTATGATCCAAAGGTTGCAGATCTTGATAAGATTAAGCAGAAAATAGAAAAGATAGGATTTGGTGTTGCTAGTAATAGTGATGTTAAAGAGTCTTATAAAGTTGAGGGTATGAGTTGTGCAGCATGTGCAGCTACAATTGAGAGATCAATTGGTAAAATGGCAGGAGTTGATTCTGCAACAGTTAACTTTGCGAATGAAAGTGTTACTTTAGTTTACGATGAAGATAAAGTAAATATAGATGATATTTTTAAAAAAGCTGAAAAAATTGGATTTAAGTTTAAAAAAGATTTAAAAGAAGTAAGCTATAAAGTTGAAGGGATGAGCTGTGCAGCTTGTGCGGCATCTATTGAAAGAGTTTTGAAAAAGATGGATGGTGTTGAAGGTGGAGTAGTTAATTTTACTGCTGAAACTGTTAACTTTGCATATGATTCTGATAAAGTTAGAATGTCTGATATTAGAGCTAAAATTACTAAGATTGGTTTTACTTTAGTTGATTTAGATAGTATTGATGATGCTGTGGAAAGTAAAAAGAAATCAGATGTTCAATTTACAAGAAATAGATTAATATTTACAGCAATATTTGCAATACCGGTATTTGTTATTTCAATGGGAGATATGCTTGGTATGCCACTTCCTGCTTTTATGAGTTCACAAACTTCACCATTTACATTTGCACTTATACAATTGATATTAACTACATTAGTATTTATATTTGGTAGAAGTTTCTTTAAAGTTGGATTTAAAAGCTTATTTGCTTTAGCACCAAACATGGATTCATTAATTTCTATTGGTGCAGGGGCTGCTTATGTTTATAGTATATATGGCATGATTAAAATTGCTATGGGCGATGCTCATTTTGCACATTTATTATACTTTGAATCAGCAGCTGTTATTATTGCATTTGTAAGTTTAGGTAAGTTTTTAGAAAGTGTGGCTAAGGGTAAAACATCTGATGCTATCAAGAAACTTATGGGACTTGCTCCTAAAACAGCAACTATATTAGTAAAAGGTACAGAACAAGTAGTATCTATAGATGATGTTAGAGTTGGAGATTTAATAGTTGTTAAGCCAGGAGAAAAATTACCGGTTGATGGTAAGATTACAGAAGGTAAAACAGCACTTGAAGAAAGTATGCTTACAGGTGAAAGTATCCCAGTTGAAAAAACAGTTGGAGATGAGGTGTTTGGAGCTAGTATAAATAAGAATGGTAGAATCATTTATGAAGCTACTAAGGTTGGAAAAGATACTGTTATTTCTCAAATTGTTCAACTTGTTAAAGATGCTCAGGGGTCAAAAGCTCCAATAGCTAAGACAGCTGATGTTATAGCTGGATATTTTGTTCCTGTTGTTATTGGTCTTGCAATTATTGCAAGTTTATTCTGGCACTTTAATGGTCAGAACTTAGAATTTGTAATGACTATATTTATAGCAGTATTAGTTATTGCTTGTCCTTGTGCTTTAGGTCTTGCTACTCCAACAGCTATAATGGTTGGAACAGGTAAAGGTGCAGAACATGGTGTTCTTATTAAAGGTGGAGAATCTTTAGAGGCAGCTGGTAGAATAAATACAATAGTATTTGACAAAACAGGAACTCTTACAGAAGGTAAACCTGTTGTTACAGACATAATAGCACCTAATTATCCTGATGATGAAATTCTTGCTATAGCAGGAGCTGCTGAAAAAGGTTCAGAGCATCCTCTTGGAGAAGCTATAGTAAAACATGCACAGGAAAAAGGTTTAGAGTTTAAGAAAATTGATGAGTTTACTGCTATACCTGGTAAAGGAATAGAGGTAAGTATAGATAATAAAGATATTTTTATAGGAAATAAAAAACTTGTTGATGAGCAAAAAATAAACATCTCAGGTGAGTTTGCTAGTGAATCAGAAAGACTTGCTAAGCAAGGAAAAACTCCTATGTATATGATTATAGATGGTAAGCTTGAAGCTATTATTGCTGTTGCAGATACTGTTAAGCCTACAAGTAAGAAAGCAGTTAAAATTCTTACTAAAATGGGAATTGAAGTTGTTATGCTTACAGGGGATAATAAAAAAACAGCAGAAGCTATTGCACAAGAACTTGGAATTACAAGAGTTGTTGCAGAGGTATTGCCACATGAGAAAGCAGCTAAAGTTAAAGAAATTCAGGCTGAAGGTAAAAAGGTAGCTATGGTTGGAGATGGAGTTAACGATGCTCCGGCACTTGCAATTGCTGATGTTGGTATGGCTATAGGATCGGGTACAGATATCGCTATGGAATCAGCAGATATTGTTCTTATGAGAAGTGATATTATGGATGTTATTAGTGCTATACAACTTAGTAAGAAAACAATGATAAATATTAAAGAGAATTTATTCTGGGGATTAATATTTAATATAATTGGTATTCCTATAGCAATGGGTGTTCTTCACTTATTTGGTGGTCCATTACTTAATCCAATGATTGGAGCATTTGCTATGAGTTTTAGTTCAGTTACTGTACTTTCAAATGCTTTAAGATTAAAAACATTTAAACCAAAACTTGCTTAATAAAATTTAAATATTTTGAGCAATATAAATATAGGTTCAGTTCAGATGGAGTTTTGACTCTATCTGAATAATATACCTATTAATAATACTTTTTAATATAAAGTTATAAGGCATAAAGTTATAAGGTATAAAGTTTAGACATTAATTTAAAATTGATTTTGATATTTTAGATATTTTAGATATAAAAAATAAGAAAAATATGTTTTGTTTTTTTTACTAGGCAATAGTTAATAGAAGTTATAAAGCTTGGTTTTAGTATAATAAAGAAAGATATTTTGTAATAAATATTTTTCTTTATTATATAAGATGACTTATATAATATAACTTATAAGGTAAAAAAATCTAATTTAGAGGTGATTGTAATGAAAACAGTTATAATAGAAGGAATGTCATGTGAGAAATGTGTAGCTAACGTAGAAAAAGCTTTAAAAGATGTAGCAGGAATCACAAAAATGAATGTTACTGTAGGTCAAGCTGTAGTAGAAGGAAATGTTTCAAATGAAGAATTAACAGAAGCTATAGAAGATTTCGGATTTGATGTTATAGAAATAAAATAGTATCTGGTATTTAATATATACTAGATAAAAAAACTCTTGTATATAAGTATAGTATGCAAGAGTTTTTTATTAATTTATTTTTTTCAGTTTATTTATATTCTATGCTAGATTTTCCAACTAGTTGTTTGCTAGATTCTACAATAGCTGATATTTTACGAGAGGAAAGGTTAATACAATGATGTAGGATAATATAATTTGGTGCATTTACTCTTTTAATGGGAGGCGTTGTATTATTTAATGATACTAATATAGCTCGTTTAGTAGCAATAGAGGGAACTGCTTATTTTAGTTGAAATATAGAGTTAGAAAATATATTTAAATTATCTAAAGAATCAGCTTATCTCGAAAAATCAGAAAAAATATTAGATAGAGATTTATTTTAAGGTGAATTAGAAATAAATCGCCTAAAATTTTATAAAAAAATGTTAAAAAAAGTATTGACTTTAAATATAGAAGTGCTATAATAGTTATTGTAAATGATCCGGAATAGCTCAGCGGTGGAGCAGTCGACTGTTAATCGAAAGGTCGTGGGTTCAAATCCCACTTCTGGAGCCAGAGTATGTTAAAACCTTTTAGGTTTTCTTGGAACTATGTAAAAGCAGATATTGTCTGTTTTTATATAGCTCTTTTTTTATCCAAAAAAGTACAAGCTTTTATATGAAGTGTTAAAATTTAGAGGTAGGTTATTTTAAAGTTATGATTATAAAAATTTTTATTTTTTAATGAGAAAATTTTTGAAAAAGAAGTAATACCTCCGTTCATAAAAATTTAAAAAGAAAAATAAAAATATTTTTCTTTTGTAGTAGTCATATTTTTTGAAAAAGGGTATAATATAACCATACTCTAATAACTAATAAATAAGAAATTAATTTTTGAAAAATAGAAAGAAATGCGTAGGAAATTCTATAAAGCAAAGATGGATCAACTCTCAAGAGAAATTCTTGGGAGTTTATTTTTTTTATAATATTTTAACGATTACATTAATATAATTTTATATAGATAGAAATTTTTAACAGTAAAAATATTAAAACAAATTTAGTTATAAAATTGAAAATCTTTTTTGAATTGAAACTATGTTTATATCTATATTGTAGGTTAGATAAAATATTATAAAAGGAAAGGTAGGTGAGAAAGTCAAAGCTTTATTGTAAACCTTTAAATAGCTTTGATTTTTATATGAAAGAATATGATGCTAAGAATTTAAGAAATGTAGGAATTATAGGTCATAGTGGTGTAGGAAAAACTTCATTAGTAGAAGCACTTTTATTTCATACAGGTGTGACTGATAGACTTGGAAAAGTAGACGACGGATCAACAATTAGTGATTATGATTCTGAGGAGAAAAAAAGAATGATATCACTTGGCACATCTATTATACCTTTGACCTTAGATAAGATTAAAATAAATACAATAGACACTCCTGGGTATTTTGATTTTATAGGAGAGTATGTTCAAGGTATGAAGGCAGCTGATGTCGGGCTTATAGTTACATCTCCATTTGGAAGTGTTGAGGTTGGTACTGAAAAAGCTTGGAATTATTGTTTTGAAAATAAATTACCTAGATCATTTTTTATAAATAAGTTAGATAGAGAGAATTCTAGTTTTGATAAGACTGTTGAAGCTTTACAAGTAGAGTTTGGAAATGGTGTTATTCCTATACAATATCCTATTGGAAAGGAA
Source organism: Sarcina sp. (assembly GCA_051650825.1). Taxonomy (GTDB): domain Bacteria; phylum Bacillota; class Clostridia; order Clostridiales; family Clostridiaceae; genus Sarcina. Next base: position 5,965 of record JBOFRC010000265.1, read on the forward strand.
AGTTTGTTAGAAGGGATTATAGATATTATTACGCAAAAAGCTATGGTATTAGATAAAAAATCTAAAAAGTTTAAAGAAATAGTGATACCAGCGGAATATGTAGAGAAAGTTGAAGAATATAGACAAGGATTATTAGAAGCTGTTGCTGAGACTGATGAGGTGCTGTTAGATAAGTTTTTTGAAGAGGGGAATCTATCTGTAGAGGAAATTTATAAAGGTCTTAGAAATGGATGTTTAGAGGGAGAAATAGCACCTGTTATGTGTGGAAGTTCAATAACTTTAGTTGGTATTCCGAGTTTACTTGATGTTATAGATAAATGTTTTCCTATTGCTAAAACTATAGAAAGTGATAAATTTTCAGCTTTTGTGTTTAAAACTATAGCAGATCCGTTTGTTGGGAAAATATCTATATTTAAAGTTATGAGTGGTAAATTAACTTCAGATCTTGTTGTTTTGAATAAGAATAAAGAAAAAGAAGAAAAAGTTAGTAATATTTTTTATTTAAGAGGAAAAGCACAATTGCAAGTTGGACAAGTGTGTGCTGGAGATATAGGAGCTATAAGTAAGTTACAGTTTACAGAAACAGGTGATACTATATCAAGTAAAGATAATGATATTTTATTTGAAAAAATAGAGTTTCCAACAACAGTTATGAATATGGCTGTTATTCCAAAGGCAAAGGGTGATGAAGAAAAGATATCAACAGGTTTATCTAAGCTTTTAGATGAAGACCCAAGTTTTGCAATTTATAGGGATGTAGAACATGCTGAAATGATTGTGCAAGGGATAGGAGAAACTCATATAGAGGTTATTGTAGCAAAGCTTAAAAATAAGTTTGGAATAGATGTAGTTTTAGAAACTCCAAAAGTTCCTTATAGGGAAACAATAAAAGGTGTTGCTGAGGTTCAAGGGAAGCATAAAAAACAATCAGGTGGTCATGGACAATATGGTGACGTTAAGATAAAATTTGAGCCAAGAGGTGATGGGGAAGAAGGATTAGAATTTGTTGATAAGGTTGTTGGAGGGGTTGTTCCAAGAAATTATATACCGGCTGTAGAAAAAGGATTGCTAGACTGTATGAAGTCAGGAGTAGTTGGTGGTTTTCCTATTATGGGGCTAAAAGCGACTTTGTATGATGGTTCATATCATCCAGTTGATTCTTCGGAGATGGCATTTAAGTTAGCTGCAAGTATAGCTTATAAGAAAGGATTAGAGCAAGCAAAACCTATTCTTTTAGAACCTATAATGAAGGTAGAAGTATTGATACCTGATATGTATATGGGTGATGTAATGGGTGATATAAATAAAAGAAGAGGTAGAGTTCTTGGAATGGAGCAAGTTGATAAGAGCCAAAAAATAATAGCAGAAGTGCCAATGGCAGAAATGTTTAAATATGCAACTGATTTAAGATCTATGACACAAGCTAGAGGTGATTTTGAATATAGTTTTGAGAGATATGATGAAGTTCCATCAGTAGAATATAAGAAAATTTTAGATAATTAGATAAAAGATAAAATAAAAGTAAGTAATTTATACTAAGAGAAAAATATAAATTACTTACTTTATTTTTATTCGCTATAAATTTCAGCGAGTATACATTCCATACCTAAATTTTTAGCAAGAACAACTCTATTTGTTCCATCAAGAACGTAATATTTTTTACTTCCTTTTGGATGTTCTATTAATTTTAATGGTTCTGCAAAATCGTTTGTTGTCATTTTTTCCATGAATTTACCGACATTTAATTCTTCAAGAGGTAGAAAACTAGCAAATCTTTGTAAGAAGATTAAAGAATCTTTCCATGTTAAATGTGCTAAATCTACTCTAGAACTTCCAACTATATCCTCAAGGTTAACTTTTTCTTCGCCAAGATAATTTTTTCCTTCTTTATCTATAGTTAGCATAACTTTATCGAGATTTTCTGCATCTGGATTATGCTTATGAATTAGGTTATGAGCATGTTTTTCTCTTTTCCCGATTTCAAGTTTATCTTCGATTAAAGTATATTTATGTTTTTTTAAGTTTTTTTCTTTTTTGTCTAATAGAGTTTCTAGATCATTCATTGGGTTTGCCATAAAAGATTCCTCCTAAATAAAAATATATATTATATAGTAAACAGGTAACTTCTGTTTTTTTCAAACTAGGGACTTTAAGACTTTTTATTAATTTTCAAGTTAAAAGTTGTTTTAATTTATTATTTGATAAATGAAATTGATAAATTAATAAATAATGTGAGATTTATAGCTTGTATGTATAAAAAAATTAAATTATATTGATTTTGAATTTAAATATTAAATGCTATAGTATGTTCATTGGGTTTTAGTGGAAACCTAGTAATAATACTTGAATAATAATTTTAAGAAAGTAGGTGTATTATGTTATCAATGTTTACAAGAGCATCTAGCTCACCAGATAAAATTATGCATAAGACAAGAGAAGTAATGAGAGATGTAGTGGAATATAGAATGAGTGGAAGGGTAGATGCTTCTGCTTATAGCAATCTTAAAGTGTTATTAGATGAATTAGTAGAAGTACATAAGTTTGATGAAACTTTATTTGAAGAGAATATATGTTTTGAACCAGAAAGAGAAATTAAATGTGTTGATATTATAGAACTTATGGGACCTGAAATAGCTAGAGAAATAGTCCTACCAGTAAGATATTATGCAAATTTTTTAGTTAGTTATTGTAGAGAAGATATAGCAAAAACATTAACTGAGTATGCATTACGATTTAATAGAGATGAAGCAAATACTGTTACAGCTTTAAGAAAACTTATACATAAGAAAGTTTTAGAAAGAGCTAAGGAATTAGATGAAAGATTACCTGATATAAATATCATTATAAGAGATGAAAATGATGAATTAAAAATTATCAAAACTGATGATGAAATCGTTGGGAAATTTATTGTTAAAAAAATGATAGAGAATTTTGATATGTTCTATATAAGAAAAGTTTATCTTGAAAACATAGGTTTAATAGATAGAAATGAGAAAAATATAAGAAATTCATTATTTAGACTTAAGTTTTACAATAACTCATTATACATCTTAAGAGTTCTTCTAAATTTAAATATCAAAGATTTTGGCGATGATGCTGTGGATATTGGTATTGCTAATTGTTGTAGAATAAGTGGTGTTAAACTTAGAGGTGATATTAATGAAGTAGTAGCATCATTAGATAAGTTTGCTAATAGAAAAGGATACTTAGGATTAGACTTTATAGATAAAGTAGCAGCTGATGTTAGTAAGTTCCATGATGATATTATAAAGGATAAGTTAGATTATGATATTATAAGGGAAACTATAAACCTTATAACTGAAAATGTTAAATTAGAATTAGTAAGAGAAATAACAGCGTGTATAGCAGTATTACTTTTAACTAAATATAAACATGGTAAACTTGGCGCACTTGAAAAATTATGTATTTTAGACGGAATATTAAGTAAAGCGCTATAATCACTAGATAAAAAATAAATTATTATTTACTAGATAAAATATAGAAGAAAATTATAAGTTAATTTTAGAATTAACTTATAATTTTTTTTAAATAAAATATGTAAATTAGGTATAAATTTATTATATTTAACATAAACTTTATAACAGAGTTATTTTATTTTAAAAGGTTGAGATAACCTTACTAGCTTTGTGAAATTGCCTTTAAGAGTGGATTACAAAAAAAATCGTAATGTTAAGAGGTAGTTCGCATTAGGGAAGAGGAATTTGGTAATGAAGGGAGGAGTATACTAAAGCTAGATTAGTTTTAGTAACACAAATATGAGTAATTACATTATGGAAATAAAAGGGAAAATGAGTCTTAGTGATTATAGCAATATACATGACTATATGGGAATTATAGAAGTTAAAGATAAATTTTTAATATCAGCTAAAAGTCTTGAGAAAGAAGAGATAAACATAATTTGTTCTATGTTAAAGGAACTAAATTTCAATATAAACAATAGAAATTTTGATAACAATGGAGATTGTTATATAGAAGCACAAAAAATATCATAAACACCTATTTAAAAATTTTAGGAAAATAAAAAACTATATTATAATAATTTCTTGTTATTATAATATAGTTTTAATTGTAAAAATATATTAAGCTTGAGTGGCTAGAGGTACATATACTCTAGTTGCTAATTCATCATCTAACATATATATTCCTGTAGGATGTCCCTCAAGTCTTCTGACTTTTTTAAGGATAGTTTTAAAGTTATCTTCTTCTTCAACTTGCTCGTCTATGAACCATTTTAATAAACTTATAGTAGCATGTTCTCTTTCTTCATTTGCAATATCAGCAAGATTGTAAATTTTACTTGTTACAAGTTGCTCATGTCTGTAACCTTCTTCAAATATTTCAGCTAAGTTAGCGTATTCAATTTTAGGTTGTTCAACAGTTTCTAATTTGATTACGCCACCTTTTTGGAATACATAATCATAAAATTTCATTGCATGATCAAGTTCTTCTTTAGCTTGAACTCTAAAAAAGTTAGCAACTCCACTTAAATCCATTTCTTCAGCTTGAGCAGCCATTGCAAGATAGGCATATGATGAGTAAAACTCAAAATTAACTTGTTCATTAAGAGCTTTTATTAATCTTTCACTTAACATAATTTATTTCCTCCTTAGTTTAAACAAAAAACAATACTACTAAGATAGTAACCTATTTAGGATATATTTTCAAATTGTATAAGTTATATACAATTAAAAGAAAAAAGATATATTATGCTATTTTTAATCTTAACATCAAAAATAATACTTAAAATTTAAAGAAGTGCAGAGGATTATATTAAAGTTAGTTTATTTTTAGAATTTAGCCTTTTTTAATTTACAATATGAAAAAAAGCGAATATTGAAGTATACACTTTAAAGTGGTACTTTTTGAATGAAGAGTAGTAGTTTTAGTTAAAGAGGTTTAACTATTAATAACTATAATAAGGATAGGTTTCAATAATATTATTTGCGCCGAAATCACCTTGTCTATAGAATGAGCCTATCTGGTAATCTTCGTTAAGGTTCTTTTTTATACGCCCTGTAAAAAGGGCGTTTTTTTTATAAAAAAAACTGCCCTTCGGGCAGTTCAAAAATATATAATAAAGAGGATTTTAAGATTTCATATATACTATTCGACAATACTTTATGAAAACCTTTTTATTTTTTTAAAATCCTCAAAAAATTTTTCTAATCAACTAATGCAAGTTTCTCAGCTCTTTTTTTCTTAAATAAATATACCTCTGCAAGAATGAATCCTAATAATCCAAAAATAATTGGCCCTGAAACAATCCATAATCCTTTTTGAATATCATGAGTCACAAATGGTTGAATAATTGAAAATGTATCTGCAAAAATTAATGTTATTAATGTTATACTACCTACAATTATTCCTAATTTTTTATTGAAGAAAGTATATTCTTTCTTTATGTTATCATTCATTTTAAACTTAATGTATGAGAATACTATAAATGCCCAAGGTATAGATGTTGTTATAGTAACCATGAAAGTTAAGTTATTATATACAGTATTTGCAGCATTCCCACCAAATCCTATTGCAAGCATTGCAATTATTATTATAGCCGCTTGAATATAAAGTGCATTTGCTGTCATACCATGTTTATTTTTCTTAGTTACAAATTTAGGTAACATACCTTCAGGTAATCCCTCAAACATTTGTTTTATTGGTGAATATAAAATAAGTGGTAAGTTAAGTAATGCTAAGAATGAAAACCAAGTTGAAATTCTGTTAACCCATTCTCCTAAAGCGATAGAAGCTGCTGGTGACATTCCAAATTCTCTTCCTAAATCAAAGAATTGTTGTTGAACCATATAGATACCATAGTTAAATAAGTTTACGTTAGGGTTACTAAAAGTATCTTTCCAGTTAATAGCCATACCACTTACAACAACTATTGCTATATAAAGAACAGCTATTATAGCTCCTGTAAATATCATTGCTTTTGGAACAGTCTTTTTAGGCTTGTGAACTTTGTCTATAAGACCACCACTACTTTCCATTCCTCCTAAAATAAAGATAGCAAATACTAAGAATCCAAACATTGCAAATGTTGTATCATAACTTTGGTTTGGTCCTGCGAATAAAGAGTGTATTCCTGTATAATCAAAAGGTTGAGCAAAATGTAATCCTGAAAGAATGAATACTAAAATTCCTCCACCTAATATTAAAATATGCATTATTATTGTTATAAGCATAGAAACATTAGTTAATAATGCGATTGATTTAATTCCTTTTCTACAAAAGAAAACAATAATTAAAAACCAAACTACACCTATTAGAGCTGTTGTTCCTGTATTACTTAATCCAAATAAATGCCATGTCTCTGAAATATCTTTTCCATAAATCATTGTTGAAAATGTGATAGCTATAGAGCTTGTACTAAACCACCATATAATAGCTGAAATATACCATAAGAAAGCTCCTATTGTACTAAATCTAATTCCAACAGTTTCAGACATCCATGAAAAGATACCCCCTGTTTTATGACTAAAAGCTGAACTCATTTCTGAAATCATAAATGTATACGGGATAAAGAATAATAACACCCCGATAATAACATAAGTTATAGCAGCATACCCCATTTGGTAGTAAATTTGTTGACCATTACCAAGAGAGTAAACAGTCATAAATATCATGGCAACAAATGACCAGAATGTTATTTTATATTTTTTCTTAGTTTGTATACTTTCTTCTTTAAGAATTGCATTTTCTTGAAGAGAATCAGATCTATTTAAGTTACTATCGTGCATAATTATTCATCTCCTTGTGTATAAAATATTTGTTAATAAAATATTAACACATGAAAAATATAAATGCAAGATTTATATTTTAAAATGTATAAAAATATATTAACATGTAAATTTAATTGGTATTTATAAATAAAATATATATGAAAATGTTTTCAGTATAGAAAAATAATTTTAAATACAATAACAAATATGTCTTTTGTATAAATACTAATGTTTTTGTATTGGAGAATAAATGAATACGAAATGTATAAAAACAAAATGATGTTTATATTAAACATCATTTTGTTTTTATATTAACTTTGAGATAAAATTTCTAATATATTTGAAACGCTGTCTCTTTCGCCAACTAAAACAAGTTGGTCACCTAATGAAAGGGTAGTATTTGCTGTCGGTAAAAATTCTTCATCATTTCTTGTAATAGAAAATATTCTACAACTTGACTGAAAATCACAAAACTTTAAAGGTTTATTTATAAATTCAGAATTTGTTAAAACCACTTCTCTAATTATTAGTTCTTTATTCGAAGATCTAATTGATTCACTTGTAGAACATAATTTTTCAAATAGTATAGGAAATATTACACAAGAAATTATAGTTGCAAGAATAAAAGCCGAGTAATCTTGTATACCAATATAATTAAATTGTAATGCCATTTGAGCTGCAACAATTACAAGACTAAGTTGTGCAGATAAAATTAAAGCTCCAGATAATCCTTTTCTAACACCAAACTTTCTTATTAAGAATAATGAAGGTATAAATTTTACAATTAAGAAAATTAAAATTAGTACAACTACCTTTATTAATATAGTAGGTTCTGAAACAACTATACGTAAATTAACATTAGCCCCAACCATTATAAAAAAGATAGGAATTAAAAATCCATATCCGATAATATCTAATTGATGAGAAACTTCTTCTTTTGCTTTACCAAGCAATAAAGAAAAAATTATTCCTGCTAAAAAAGAGCCAAGAACTATCTCTGTATCAAGTTGTTCAGCAATTACAACTAAAACTAAAATCAAAGCAAAGGCAGCTCTAATAACTAAATGAAGGTTTTTAGAAGAAACTTTAAATTTATGTTTTTTCATTAATAATTTAGCTATGTAATAAAGGACTATAGCAGATATAAAGACTAAAATAAACTCAAAGCTTTTAAGAGATAGTCCATTTTGAGAAATTGAAAATATAATTGTAAGACCAATTATAGAAGTAAATTCACAAATAATGCTAAAGCTTAAAATGATTTGTCCAAATTTAGTTTTTAGTAAGTTTTTACTTTTAAACAATGGAACTATAAGACCTGGCGAAGAAGCTGTAAAAATCATAGTAAATAAAATAATACCTTTTGTAATTCCTATAAATTTAAAAGTAATAGAAGATAGTATAAAAGCTAAAATTATAGAAATTATTTGCATAACAATTGAAAGATAAATATGCGATTTATCAGCTTTTCTTGAAAGTAAATTTTTCATATCTATTTCTAAACCACTTAAAAACATTAAATAAGCAAGACCGAGATTTGCTAAAAGCGTTATAGTTGTATCAGCATTAATGATGTTAAAAAAAGTTTTTCCAAATAGTATTCCAATTAATATTTCTCCTACTTGGTATGGAATTTTTATTTTCTTTAAGTTTGAAACTAAGAAAGGAGTAATAAATGCAATAATTGAAATTGTTAATAAAGAATTATAGTTTAAAGTATGTTGCAATAAAATCACCACCACTAGAATTTATTTTAGTACGAAATTTAAGCAATTATTAGTGTATCCAAGAAGTATATAGTTGATACAAATAGATAGAATAGGTAGTTTTATATAAATATTTTTTATACACTTAATTACAAATAAGGAAATTAAAAAAATTGTTGAATTTTCTTAAAAAAATATGTATGATTATTAAATTAACATTGAATCATAAACTAAAATGATATTTTTTTGATTTGAGTATTATTTACAGTTTTTTTTTGGTTTTTTTCTTTTTTGAATAATCCAATTAAACGTAGTATTTTGTATGTATGTATAAATATAGTAATTTAGTAGGAGTGATATTTTGAATAATAACAAACAAAACTTAATAAAGATGAAAAAACTATCGAGAAAATCAGGTATAAACAAATTATATTCAACATATGAGATTGAGACACTTAGTAAATTTTTGAATATAACTTATGGGGAAAAATACTCTAGTATAAATAAATATGATCTAGATATTTTAACTAAAATTTTAACTAAGAAGTTTTCGCTTAATAAAGATAAAAATGTTGAGTTTATCAGCACAAGATTGGATGATCAAGCAACCTCTGCTTTAAAACTTGTAGAATTTTTAGCACATAAATTTTACATTACGAAAAAAGACTGGGTTTATATTCATTCAAGTTGTAAATTTATATTTGAGGATGATACTATACATAAATGTATATAATAATCAGATTATAAAAAGTTAGTAAATTTAATAATTGAAAATGAAAATCTATGTTATACATGATAATAAAGGTGTATGTAGGAGTACAGCTTTAATTTTAAATGGTTAAGAGAGTTTATTGAAAAAATGCGTATAGAAAAATCTATACGCATTTTTTTTAATATAAAATATAAAATTACTTGCAGTTCCAATCAATGTCTGATTGAAAATATTTATTGTTATCAAAATGGGATACAAAGATAATTTTATAATTATCTATATACTTTACTTTTGTGGGTTCTATTTTCTTATTTATACTATATGAAAGTTTGCTTAAAACAGGACTTAAATGAGGAAGTAAAGTTTTTTTCATCTTACAAATATTTTTAGTAAATTTAATTGTAAGTTCCTCTGGAAGTATATCTGCTATATAACTTGCTTGATATGTAAAGTTATCTACTCTTATATAGTAGTTCTCTTTTATATAATTAGTGTCCTTAAGAATTCTAAGTTCTATTCTTGCAATCATATAGATAGCGGTATTTTTAGGGTCTATATCCCCAGTTATTTGCTCAAATTCATTTTCGTTATTCTTTTTGTATAAAAGTTGTATCAAGTAGTGATTATCTGAGATTTTTTTTGTGAATGTAGAGCGAATATCACCATCTAATAATATTGGATATTCATCAATATATCTTTCACGAATTTTTGATTGTTTCAAAAAAACCACCTCAATTTCTAAATATAGGCTTTACTGCGTATAAAAAACTTTTTGAAAATAGGAATAGCTAATTCACGAGCTTTTACATATTCATCATATGAAAGGAAAAATCTTCCTTTGAGATAAGTATGTAAAATTTCTATATTATTATTATCATCATAACTTAAATAACCATTCATACATAATTTGTTTAATGCGCTTTTGATGTCTAAGATTGCATCTCTATCAATCATATGATGGGATGAGCCGTTTGTTTCAGATTTATTTATAAGAAGTTTAATACTATCCATCTCTTTTTTGGATAAACATTCAGGGAATTTGTTATAAAATATTTTATCTACTTTGCTAAATTTTACTTTCATTAAACTAACAGCTCCTTTTAAAATGACAAATTATAATTAAAAATTTTATATTTATATAAATTATAACTGCTATTTTTAAGAATTTCTTTTTAATTTGCAAAAATTATGTATTTTCATTAAAAAAACCATTTTAAATATTAATTTGGAAAAATTTGATGTGATAAATTAAAAAAATGATTTAATCGTTTACACTAAAAAAGAAGATAAAATAATATAGATAGTATTGCATAAATGAGTTTATTTTAGTTTATATATATTCATTATTTATTTTATAATTAAAGGTATATAATGTAAATGTAAGCTTTAATATTATTTGTTTTTTATAAGTATTTATTATTATGAAGTGTTTTTGATTTAGAAAATAAATTTTTTAAAGTGTGAGAATTATTTCAGAGTTAATTAAATATATAATAAGTATTAATAAATACTAAATAAAAGTTTACTTTAAAAGTGAGTAGAGATAAATAAAATATATAAAAATATTTATTATAAGACAAAATAAACATAAGAAAACAAAGGATGAAATAGAGGTGTAATTATGAAGGCAGAAATTTTATCAATAGGTACAGAAATTTTACTTGGAGATATAGTAAATACTAATGCTCAATATCTATCACAAGAGTTAGCGATGATTGGTATTGGTGTTTATCATCAAGCAGTAGTTGGTGATAATAAAGAAAGGATTTTAGAAGAATTTGATAGAGCATTTGAAAAATGCGATTTGATAATAACAACAGGTGGACTAGGACCTACAGAGGATGATTTAACTAAGGAATTAGCTAGTGAATATTTTGGGAAGACTTTAGTTTTACATGATGAATCAATGAAAGCTTTAGAAAACTATTTTAAAAAGTCTGGTAGAACAGACATATCTGATGCTAATAAAAAACAAGCATATTTTCCTAGTGATGCAATAGTTTTAGATAATCCTAATGGTACAGCACCAGGAGCGATTATCTTTGGGAATGCAAGAAATAAGGAGATTACAGGAGAAAAATTTATTATAGTAATGCCAGGGCCACCAAGAGAAATGAAGCCTATGTTTGATAATAAAGTTAAGCCATTTTTATTAAGTAAAAGCGATTCTATTCTTAAATCTAAGGTTCTTAGAGTTTTTGGTGTTGGTGAATCGGAGATGGAGAGAATAGTTAAGGATTTAATTATAAATCAAACAAATCCAACAATAGCACCTTATGCAAAAGATGTTGAAGCTATTCTTAGAATTACAGCAAAGGGACATAATGAAAAAGAATGTGATGATTTAATTGAGCCAATTGCTAAAGAAATAAAAGTGAGATTAGGTGAGAATCTTTATGCTGAAGGTGAAACTTCAATAGAAGAGGTTGTTGCTAAAATGTTAGTTGAGAAAAGTCTAACTATTAGTACAGCAGAATCATGTACTGGTGGTCTGTTAGCAGGAACTCTTATAAATTATGCGGGAATTTCAGAAGTGTTTATGGAAGGTGTTGTTACTTATAGTAATAATGCTAAAATGAGACAACTTGGTGTTAAAGCAGAAACTCTTGAAAAGTTTGGTGCAGTAAGTGAAGAAACTGCAAAAGAAATGGTAGAAGGGATTGCTAGAGTAGCAGGAACTGATATAGCTATTTCAACAACAGGAATAGCAGGGCCAGGTGGTGGAACAGATGAAAAACCTGTAGGTCTTGTATATGTAGGGCTTTATGTTAAAGGAAAAGTTTATGTGAAAAAATATAATTTCTTTGGAGATAGACAATCAGTTAGAAAAAAAGTAGTTTTACATGCATTAGATTTATTAAGAAGAAGTATTAATTAATATATGAATTTTAAAGAAAAATTTACGCTATTATAAAGTGATGCGTGATAAAATAAGGTAAAGAGATTTAATATAAATTTATATTTCTTTTTTTATAGAATTTAAGATGTAAAAAATTTTGGCATAATAAAAAGAGCAATCTTCTGGGAAGAGGCTTCCCGTAGAAGATTGCTATAAAAATAAAATGGGGGAGAGGCTATTATAAGATTGAAGCTTAAACTTGCCTCATTAATAAGTATCACCATAATAAAAAAAAATATACATTTATTAGAATTAAAAGCAAAAAAATCTTGAAAAAATTTTTTATAAAACAGGGGTGAGCATTTTAAATGAATGAAAAATTAGAAAAAGATTTATTTAGAATAACAATTAGTTCTATTACTTTTACTTTAGTTATTGCTGGAGTTGCATGTTATATAGGAGTATATTCTAATTTGTTAACAATATTATTAGTTTTATCAATCGCGTCAAATGTCTGGAATTATTATAATAGGGTAAAAAAAATTGAGGAGCAAAATAATAAATAAATTTTATAAAAAACTGAATATGTAAAAAATTCAAATCAAATTAAGGGAAATATTTTATTGAAATTTAAAAATTTAGAGGGGTTTTGATTTTTAAATTTCAGTAAAATGTTAAAATAAAATATAAGGGGAGTTTTAGCGAATGAATTTTAAGGGGATAAGAAAGCCTATATTTAAATCGAGTTTATTTTTTCTATTTATAATGATTTGGCCTATGTTTGCAGGGAAAATAATCAGTCCATTCTTACCTAGAAATATATCATACCCTGTGTTGCTTATTATTACACATATCATACTTTTCATTTTGCCAGCTATAATTTATATACTAATTACTAGACAGAGTTTTAAGAAAGTTTTAAGACTTAATAAGATAGGTTTAGTAGATATTTGTATTGCAATAGGTATTGGTTTTATAGCACAACCAGTCATGTCATTCTTTGCATATATATCATCATTTTTCTTTACAAATGATGTTGCAGGAATGCTTAACGAACTTAATTCAGCACCATTATGGATTATGATATTAATGATAGGAGTAACACCTTCTATAAGTGAAGAAATAACTATGAGGGGAATAGTTTTATCAGGATACGATTTTAAAAGTAAGCATGTAGCTGCTATTATGTCTGGTCTTGTATTTGGAATTATTCATAATAATCCACATCAATTTTTGTATGCATTTGTAATGGGAGTTATTTTTGGATATATGGTAAGAGCGGCAAATAGTATTTTTGTTGCTATGATTGCACATTTTACAATAAATACATCTCAATTATTATTACAAAGAGCAATATCGTCTGCTAATGATATGATAGGTCATAGTGCAAGTGTTAATCCAGAAGATGCAATGAATATGCTTAAATCATTGCCTCTTGCATCAAAGTTAGCAGCAGGAGTATTTTATGGAGCAATTGCACTTGTAGGATTCTTTATAATAAGAGCATTAATAAGAGTGTTAGAAAAAAGAAGAGTGCAAAGAGTTAGACATACTTTAGAAGCTCGTACAAATAATGATTATGTAACAATAGAAGAAATACAAAATGAGGTTAATAATATTGATGAATCTTATACTAGAAAGCAATTTAAATGTAGCGTAGAAGAGGCAAGAAATGAGGGAATAATAAATATACCATTTATTATTGCTTGTATAATCTTTATTATTTCTATGATACGTATGATTTTTGGATAAAATATTATAGTTTTTTATAAAAAAGTAGTACCAAATAGTATGGTACTACTTTTTGCTATAAGCCTGAATTTATTTAAGAACAAATTTATATCCTGCAAAAGTTTGCTTATATTCAATAGTTGCATTAGAAATTAATTTAGCTAAATTTTCATGTATTAATATTTTAATACCCTTATCTTCTGTGACGACGTCACCATCTCTTTGTTCATCCAGAACAATATTCCAATTGACACCGCTTCAAGAATGACCATTAGCTGTTATTCTTATTGTGTTTTCAGTACTTTTAGCATCATCTAACATTTTTTGAATCTGTTTTAAAGCATTATAGTGTATTTTAATAACCATTTGTATTCCTCCATTAAATTTAATGTTAATATTATTTTAATAGAGTAGAGGGATAAAATCTACCTAAGACGGATGTAATAACCTCTTATAGTTTTAACATATTCTATGGTAGCACAACTTAATCTGTAGGATAATAATTTATTAGCGATTATTTTGATTCCTTTATCGTAATAAACAATATCATTTATTGTTTGTTCATCCAGAACAATTTCCCATGTGGCATGTCAAGAACAGCCTTTTTGTTGAATCCTTAATGCTTTGTTAGCGTCTTTATTTTCTTTGTTTAGATTAGTTAGATATTCTACAGCATTATCATGAATTTTCATAGCAATATCACCTGCCTTATAATTAGAATGAAGTGATAATATACTATATGCATACATGTGCTAAGAGTTTAACATAATTATTTTTTTAACAATTTACTTTGAAAAAAGTTTTTGAGAATTTCTATAAACTTTTCTATCGTAGAAGAATACTATTATTCCACCGATAATGATTAATGCATATCCTATGTATTGAATATTTCCAGGTAATTTTCCAAAGATAAATAATGAAATTATTGCTGAGAAAATTACTTCTGTATATCCAAATACAGATATTTCTTTACCAGGGGCATATTTATAAGCAAAAGTAGCACTTAATTCTGCACCAGCAATTGCACAACCTGCACCAAATAATAATAAAGCCTGTGTCATATTTAGAGGTGCGTAATGGTAAATCATTGATGGGACTGTAAATACAAGTGATACAAGTGCTAAGAAAAAGACTATAGTTTCAGGTCTTTCTTTAGAACGTAATCCTCTGATAATTGTATAAGCTCCCCCAGATAATGCTGCTGAAATTATTGCAACGATAACTGCAAAAATAGGCATTTTACTACCAGGATGAACTATAAAGAAAATTCCACTAAAAGCAATTATAATTGCTAGAATTTGAACTGGTTTAATTTTTTCTCTTAAGAATATAAATGAGAATATAATAATGAAGAAAATATTTAGGTCTGCGAAAATTGTTTCAGTTGGTAAAATCATATGCTGTAAAGCATAGAAACCAGCTAAGATACCTAAGGTTCCGAATGCACCTCTACCAATTAGAGCAGCTCGATTTCCTTTAGTACCCCATAAAGAAGATTTGTTTTTAGCTATTAGAATAAGTGAGACTACAAAAAGCATAATGTTTCTATAGAAAACCTTTTCTCCTAGAGGAACACCTTTGACTTCCTTTATAAAAGCATTCATGATAGCAAAGCAAATTGCAGATATTATAATCAGGATAATTCCTTTAAATTTATTAGCTTTAGCCAAGTTAATCACTTCCTTGTTAAGTTTTGTCCAATTAAAATACTAGCACTTAATATATTGAGAATTATTACAAAAACAGTCTATTACTATTAAATTTATTGACAAGAAATTTACAGATATAGAATTAAGATTACATATAGTATTATTTTAGCAGTGAAAAAAATTGTGAAAAAATTAGCAATGTGAGTTATTTTTTAATTTTATTTAGTACCCCATGAAAAACTAAACAAGTAAATCATATTCATAATAATTTTTATTAAATTATATTAGTTTATATGTAATTTATAGCTTATTGTTATATAAAAAAGTTTGATTTTATATACTAAAAAGGTTTAATTTAATAATAGGAGTATTTAATTTGCAATTAATTATTTATTCCTAAAACAAATAAAATATAAAAATAGTATATAATTATATATGGTTAAATAATTAAGAAAATTAGTTGTTAACCACTAAGTAGTTTGTTTACTTTTAACTTAAGAAAATATGTTTTAAGATTTTAAAACCATTTTGATAATATATGTCATTCAATAAAGGAGGCCGAATGGAAATTAGGGAGCTTATAGATAAATTGTATTTGAATAATATTCTATCAAGGGAAGAGTTGTTATATGTACTATCAAATGTTGAAGGTGATGATTTAGAATATCTAATAGAAAAAGCAGATATTACAAGAAAAAGAGTATATGGCGATAAAGTTTATATGAGAGGTCTTATAGAATTTACTAATTATTGTACAAGAGATTGCATGTACTGTGGAATTAGAAAAAGTAATAAAAATGCAAATAGATATAGATTAACCTTTGACGAAATAATGGAATGTGCAGATCTAGGGGATAGCCTTGGGTATAAAACTTTTGTTTTACAAGGTGGAGAAGATCCATATTTTACTGATGAGAGAATGGTAGAAATAATAAAAGAAATAAAAAGAAGATATCCTAATAATGCTATAACATTATCGTTAGGTGAGAGAAGTTATGAATCATATAAGACATTATATGAAGCGGGTGCGGATAGATTTTTACTTAGACACGAGTCAGCAACTCCTAGGATATATAATGCATTACATCCAGGAACAAATATAGAAGAAAGAAGACAAGCTTTGAGAAATCTAAAAGAAATAGGTTTTCAGGCTGGAGCTGGTTTTATGGTAGGACTTCCAGATCAAACAGATGCTGATTTAGTTGATGATTTACTTTTTGTAAAAGAATTTGATCCTGCAATGTGTGGAATAGGACCATTTATACCACAAAAAGATACACCACTTGGAAATGAAGAGGGTGGAACTCTTGAAAAAACTATAAAAATTTTATCTTTGGTAAGATTACTTTTACCAAAAGTGTTACTACCAGCTACTACTGCACTTGGAACAATAGATCCAACAGGTAGAGAAAAGGGAATAAGAGCTGGTGGAAATGTTGTTATGCCTAATTTATCACCAACAACAGTTAGAGATAAATATGCGCTTTATGATGGGAAGATATGTACTGGTGATGAGGCAGCAGAATGTAGACAGTGCATAGAAAGAAGAATTAAAAAATTTGGATATCAAGTAGAAGTTAATAGAGGAGATAATCCGCTTTGGGCAGAAACTTATGAGGTTAAACCAGAGCCTAAGAAAATGCAAAAAGCAGATAATTTCAAATTAGTTTAGGAGGAATTTGTTATGTTTATAGATGAAAAAAAATTAAAAGAGATTGTTAAAAGTACAGAAAATCCAAGTATAGAAGCAGCTAAGGAAGCCTTAGCTGTGGCTAAATCAGGAAAGAGAATAAGCTATGAACAAGCTGCTATTTTACTTAATGTACAAGATAAAGAAATAGTAGAAGAAATGTATAAGATAGCATTAGAATTAAAAGAAAGTATTTACGGTAAAAGAATAGTAATGTTTGCTCCTTTATATGTCAGCGATTACTGTGTTAATGACTGTGAGTACTGCGGATATAAAAGAGCAAATGTATTTAATAGAAAGAGATTAACTCAAGAAGAAGTAGCAACAGAAGTTAAAATTCTTGAAAAAATGGGACATAAAAGACTTGCGTTAGAGCTTGGAGAAGACCCAGTACATGCGCCAATAGAATATGTATTAGATTGTCTTGATACTATATATTCAACACAAAATGCAAATGGAGCTATAAGAAGAGTTAATGTTAATATAGCAGCAACAAAAGAAGAAAACTATGCACTTTTAAAAGAAAAAGGGATAGGAACTTATATATTATTCCAAGAAACTTACGATACAGAAGCATATGCAAAAATGCATAAAAAATCACTTAAAGGTAACTATGAATATCATTTAACAGCATTTGATAGAGCTATGAAAGCTGGTATTGATGATGTTGGTGGTGGAGTTTTATTTGGTCTTGCTGATTATAGATATGAAGTATTAGGACTTCTTCAACATAATGACCATTTAGAAGATAAGTTTGGTGTTGGATTCCATACAATATCAGTTCCAAGATTAAAAAAAGCTAAAGGTATGGATTTAGAAAATTATCCTTACTTAATTTCAGATGATGAATTTAAGAGACTTGTAGCGGTACTTAGAATTGCACTTCCATATGTTGGTCTTATACTTTCAACAAGAGAGACTGCTGCTATGAGAAGAGAAGTTTTAAGATATGGAGTATCACAAATATCAGCTGGTTCAAGTACAGGAGTTGGTGGATATAAAGAAAGAGAAGAAACAGGTTGTGATGATAAGCAATTTGAAACTTCAGATGAAAGAACACCTTTAGAGGTTATAAAAGAATTATTAGATGATGGATATATTCCAAGTTATTGTACAGCTTGTTATAGAAAAGGAAGAACAGGAGATAGATTTATGGAACTTGCTAAAAGTGGTGAGATTCAAAATGTTTGCGAACCTAATGCTATAACAACACTTGTTGAATATTCAATAGATTATGGTGATGCTGAATTTAAAGAAAAAGCAATGAAAACTGCTTTAGAAGTAACAGCTAAAATAGCTAATGAAAAGACTAGAAAAATTGTAGAAAAAAATATCGAGAAACTTAAAAAAGGTGAAAGAGATTTATATCTATAATTAGGAGGTAAAGTATAGAGGGTGGCATCAAGCCACCTTTTATATAACATTAAAATGAATAATACACCATCAGGAAATAGAAAACATATAGTTATTTTAGGTGATATGAATGTTGGAAAATCATCTATTATGAATTTTTTAACAGGGCAAGATATATCAATCATTTCTACTAAAAGTGGAACTACAACAGATATTGTTAGAAAACCTATAGAAATTTTAGGACTTGGACCTGTAGTTCTTATTGATACAGCTGGAGTTAATGATAAGGAAGATGAACTTGGCGCTAAAAGGGTGAATAAGTCATTGGATTCTCTAAAAGGTGCAGATACTGTTTTGTATGTATTAGATGCTAAAAATATTAGTTTAGATTCTTTTAAAGATGTAAATGAGCACATTAAAAAGTATAAAAATAATCTTATATTAGTAGTTAATAAGATTGATGAAGTAGATAAGATAGCTTTAGAAAATCTAAAAAAACAATATAAAAAAGCTGTATTTATATCAGCTAAAGAAAAGGTTGGATTTGATGATTTAATAGAGAAAATCTCAAAATCTTTCAATGAGCAGGATAGAGGATTACTAGAAGGCGTAGTTAAAGCAAAGGATAATATTGTTTTAGTTGTTCCTATAGACTCAGAGGCACCTAAAGGAAGATTGATATTACCACAAGTTCAAGTGATAAGAGAATGTCTAGATATTGGTGCTTTTGTACATGTTACAAGAGATACTGAATTAGAAGATTTATTAGAGCAATTAGGAAAAGTTGATTTAGTTATAACAGATTCACAAGCTTTTAAAAAAGTTGATGAAATAGTTCCAAAAAATATTAAACTTACTAGTTTTTCTATTCTTTTTGCTAGACAAAAAGGTGAACTTAAGACTTTTGTTGAGGGTATTAAGGTGATTAAAGACTTAAAACCTAAAGATAAAATTTTAATTGCTGAAAGTTGCACTCATAATACGTCACATGAAGATATTGCAAAAGTTAAAATTCCAAAACTTTTACAAAAAAGAGTGGGTGGAGAACTTGAATTTGTATTTAAAAACGGAATGGATTTTGCAGATAATGTTAAAGATTATAAGCTTATAATACATTGTGGGGCTTGTATGATTAATAGAAAAACAGTTATAAATAGAGTAAATGAATGTGAAAAAAGAGAGGTGCCAATAACTAATTTTGGAATTATTTTAGCTTATTTAGTTGGAATAATAGACAGAGCTATTGAACCTTTTGAACTATAAGAAAAAGAACTGCCTAACAACACAAGGCAGTTCTTTTTTATATTATTTTTATTCAGCAGTTTTATATTCAAGTTTTCCTTCTCTCATAAGTCTAACAAAGACTCTTTGACTAGCAGCTCCATACCATAATGGATCGTTAGCATCTTCTGGGTATCCAGTTAAGTTAGGGTTATAAATTTTGTTTGGAATATACTTAGTAACAAGAGGCATAAATGCTGAAAGTTCATTTAATGTAAGAGCAAGTTCGCTAGTTATAGCTATTTTCTCTTCTTCTGTTTTAGCATTTAATAATTTATCTAACTCTTCGTTAGCATCAAGTTTGCTACCATCAGGTAAAGCTACAGTAACGTTATTAAGACCAGCTTTCTTTTCTTCAGCGTTAACAAATCCCATATCAACAGCTCCGTCAAAGAAGAAACTTCTATAAACTTCCCAAGGTTCTCCGTATTGAGGTGAACCAGGTCTTAAAGATACACTCATCATAGCATTTCCATCACCAACATATTTCCAGTAAGCACTAGGTTCCATTGATTTTAATGTAGTAGTGATACCAAAGTCGTTAAGTTGGTTGCATATAGCATCAGATGTTAAGAAGAATGTTGGGTACGCACTTGTTGTAGCAATTTCAAGTTGAACAGGTTTACCTGTTGAGTCTACCCATTTACTTTGATCATTACGTTTCCATCCTGCATCAGTTAATAATTTTTCACCTTTCTCTGGATTGTTTGAGTATTTTTCCATTTTACCTTTAGCTTCATCTGAAAGGTATTTATCTCTCATTGGAGGAACCATACCACTTGAGAATTCATCAGCAGCAGCTGAACCAGGTTCTGCAATATTAAATAAAATTTCTCTATCAACAATATATTGAATAGCTTTTCTAACATTAACGTTATCCATAGGCGCTATTTTCATATTAAATTGAAGTGATGGTTGAGATAAGTCAGGAGCCATAACTACCTTCATATCTTTATTTTTACTAGTTATTTGATTATAAACATCAGGAGACATTCCTTGAGTTTCTACATCATAACCACGAGCCATAACTGTATTCATATAAGACTCAAGATTTGTAAATCTTATTATTTTTACTTCTTCAAATTTTACATTGTCTTTAGCCCAGTAGCTTGGATTTTTCTTTAATATAGCTTCAGAAGAAGTAACATTTTGAACAGTGAATGGTCCTGTACCAATTGCTTCTGTTGCTTTTGGTTTGAATGCATATAAATCATCTTTAATTTTTTGCATTTGTGCAACAGTTTCTTCAGACCAAGCCCCTTTAACTTTTTCTCCTCTAGTTTCTATTACTTTAGCAGCCTCGTTAGACCATTTTTCATAGATATGAGCAGGTGCATTAATAACTATATTTGCTGCAAGTTGAGTAGTTAATACATTTGCTTCTTTAAAAGTGAAAACTACAGTATAGTCATCAGGAGTTTCTACTTTTTGAAGATGATCCCATATAACCCAGTTATTTAAGAAACCTAAGTTAATAGTTGTTAAAACATCTTTGCTAGTAAATTCTTGACCATCATTCCATTTGACACCTTTTCTAAGTTTCATAGTTACAACATTACCTTCTTCTGTGAAAGACTCACCTAAAACTGGTATATAAGTTTGATTTGGTAATGGTACATAATCAAAAAGTCTCTCATATACATAATCAGCTATATTTCCAAGACCAGGAGGAGCCATTGGATTTGCATGAAGAGTTTCAGGCAAATCGTAGCCTCCACTTGTTCTAAATATTTTGTTTGTAGTAGATGCATTAAATGCTTGAGTCGTTGCATCAGATCCGCATCCTGCAAACATTGTGATTGTAGATGCGAGAACTAAACTTAAAGCTAAACTTCTTTTTAAAAAACCTTTTTTCATATAACTGTCCCCCTAGTTTATTTTTTTTTATTAATACGGAATTTGAATAATTGCATTATGTACAAAAGAAAATGTTTACACTAGAAAGAAAAAATAATATAGCAACTTTAAGGTTAAGTTACTATTTGTTATAACAAATGTTTGGTTTGTATATACTTTTAATCATTTAAAAGGTTGAATGTATTATTTTTGACTAAATGTAAATATTTTCTTTTTGTAATTCAAATTATAATGGTAAAAAATACCTTAGTCAACAAAAATTTTCAAAAAAAATTCAATAAATATGGAAAAAGTCTATTAAAAATAGTACAAATGCCTAAAGAATATAAAGAATATAACTTTTATTACAAAATTTGTAATGAAAATGTTTACTTTTGAGAAGATATAGATTATAATCTAGAAAAAGGGTAAAAATTACATAAAAGTTATATTTTAAAAGGGAGTTGGTGGAATTAGTAAAAAAATTTTGCTATTATAAAAAGTTTAATTAATAATTGGTATTTTAGGTGTTATAAAACTTTGTAAAGAGATATAGAAAGAACTAATAATTTACTAAGTTCAAAATATTTTCTCTATTGGTGTAGAAAATTTATTAAATTAATTATGAGAGGGGGAAAGTTATCTTCTAAAGATAACTGAATAGTTTATGAAATGGGTTAAAAGATTATTAATGGTGTTTGTTACAATTTTATTTGCTACTACTATTACGTTTTTTGTAATAAGAGCAATGCCTGGTGATCCGGTTGAAACAATGGCAATGTCAATGATGCAACAAGGAATGGATTATCAAGTTGCATATGAGCAAGCTAAAGCGATGTTAAATTATGATCCAAATGCTCCTTTAGGAATTCAATATATAACATATATAACAGGTCTTCTGAGTGGAAATTTAGGGATTTCTATGACTAATAAAACAGCAGTCGTTGAAATTATAGCAGGAGCTTTACCTTGGACTTTATTTATTCTAACAGTTTCATTATCATTAGCATTTGTTGTTGGTATCTTAATTGGAATTAAAGTAGCTTGGAAGAGAAAAACAATATTAGATCCTTTAGTTTCACTTTATGCATCTATAACAACGTCATTGCCAGACTACATAGTTGGTCTTATTTTGGTCATTTTCTTATCAACTTTAACTGGATGGTTTCCAAATAGAGGAGCGTATTCAGCTTATGTAGAAGTTGGGTTTAATTTAGATTTTATTTTAAGTGTTATGTATCATTCTTGCTTACCAATTTTGACATATTTGATTACA
This sequence comes from Sarcina sp., assembly GCA_051650825.1. Classification (GTDB taxonomy): domain Bacteria; phylum Bacillota; class Clostridia; order Clostridiales; family Clostridiaceae; genus Sarcina. The sequence continues at coordinate 28,784 of JBOFRC010000265.1, forward strand.
GGACTTGGAACTTGGGCACTAGCAATGAAAGGAAGTTCGGTTGGAGTTCTTGGAGAAGACTATATTATGTCGGCAAGGGCAAGAGGATTATCAGAAAAGGTTATTCTTAGAAAATATGTTGGAAGAAACGCAATATTACCACTTGTAACAAGTTTAACTATAAGTTTTGGAATGATGTTCGGTGGTTCACCACTAGTTGAGAATTTATTTGCTTATCCAGGGATTGGATATTATTTAAATCAGGCAATAGGTACAAGAGATTATGTTTTAATGCAAGGACTTTTCTTAATGATTACTATAGCTGTAGTATTAGCAAATTTATTGTCAGAAGTCTTATATTCAAGATTAGATCCAAGAATTAGAGAGAGATAGGAGAGTAAATATGAAAAGGTTAAAAGAGATAGTAAAAGTTTTTTCAAGAAATAAACAAGCTATGTTTGGTGGCATCATATTATTAATATTTTTCTTAATGGCAACAATAGGGCCAGAGATAATTCCAGAAGCTACTTCGGATTATGCAAATAGATTAGCAGCACCATCATTAGCACATCCATTTGGTACAGATTATTCAGGTAAAGATACATTTGCACAGTTTATACATGGTTCTAGAAATGTTTTATTAGTTGCTTTTATAGCGGGTATTTTTACAATTACAATGGCATTTACAGTTGGAACAATATCAGGTGTTGCAGGTGGAGTTGTAGATGAAATTCTTATGGGAATTGCAGGGGTTATGCTTACAGTACCTAGTTTCCCAATAATGATGGTTTTATCTATGGTTATTAAAATAGATAATCCAATAATGTTTGGTTTAGTTCTAAGTTTATGGTCATGGGCAGGTCTTGCTAGAGCGATAAGGGCACAAATATTGTCACTTAAACATAGAGATTTTGTAGAAGCAAGTAGAGTATTAGGAATGGGACTTATTCATATAATTTTCAAAGAAATGCTTCCAAATATGATTTCATATATTCTTATAAACTTTATATCAATAATGAAAGGTGCTATTACAGCGAGTGTTGGTCTTATGGTTCTTGGTTTAGTACCATTTTCATCATCACACTGGGGAATGATGATAAATCTAGCTACATCTACATCAGGAGCTATATATAGTTCTAGTGGAATTATTTATTTCTTAGTACCAGTTGGGGGAATAATGTTATTCCAAATGGGTTGTTTATTCTTTGCAAATGGTTTAGATGATGCATTTAATCCAAAGCTTATAAACAATTAGCAAAATAGGGGGAGAATTTATGAAGGAAATAATTAAAATACAAAATGTAAATGTTGATTTTGCTCTTCAAAAAGGTGTACTTAGAGCATCTAACAATGTTTCTTTAGATATATATGAAGGTGAAATAATTGGATTAGTAGGAGAGAGTGGTAGTGGAAAATCTACCATTGCCTCAACTCTTTTAAATATTGTTTCACATCCAGGATCAATAAGTGCAGGACAAGTTATGTATGAGGGAAAAGATATTTTAAAGTTAAGCGAAAAAGAACTTTGTAATTATAGATGGCAAGATGTTGCAATGATATTCCAAGCAGCTCAAAACTCTATGAATCCAGTAATTACAATAAAAGAGCATTTTCTTGAAACTTATTATGCTCATGATAATACAAAGTCAGAAGCAGAAATCATGGAGAAAGCATCTAAGCTTTTAGAATATGTAAGGCTAAATCCAGAACGAGTTTTAGAATCATATCCTCATCAATTAAGTGGTGGAATGAAACAAAGAACAATTATAGCTTTAAGTTTGATATTAGATCCTAAGATTTTGATTTTAGATGAGCCAACAACAGCTTTAGATGTTATAACTCAGGCGTATATTATAGAAATTTTAAAAGAGTTACACGAGAAGTTGAATATTACAATGATCTTTTTAACACATGATGTTTCTGTTATTGGATCTATAGCTGATAGAATAGCTGTTATGTATGCAGGAGAAGTTGTGGAACTTGGAACAGTATATGATATTTTTGAAAAACATAAACATCCATATACAAAGGGACTTATCACAGCAACACCATCTCTTACAGATGATGTTACTAAGAGAAAAGCGATTCCAGGGACTCCTCCAAATCTTATAAATAGACCAGAGGGATGTCAATTTGCACTAAGATGTGCTAATAAAATTGATGAGTGTGTAAAGGGCGTAAGAGAATTTGTAAGTGTTAATGAGAAGCATAAAGTAAGATGTTGTAATTTTGTTCTTTCAAAGACTGAGAAAGAATCTGTTTTAAGTGAGGTGTAGTTATGGCAAATAAATTATTAGAGTTTAAGAATATAGATATGTTTTTTAAGTCAAATAATAGTTCGTTTTTTAAGAAGGATATAAAAAAGGTTGGAGCTGTTGTTGATTTAAGTTTTGATGTTGAAGAGGGTCAAATAATGGCTTTAGTTGGGGAAAGTGGATGTGGTAAGACTACAATAGGTAAAATTGTTGCAGGACTTTTAAAACCATCTAGTGGAGAGATTGTTTATAAGGGAAAAGAGCTTAGTAAAATGAATAGAAAAGAGGCAGATGAGTTTAGGCGTGAGGTACAGATGGTTCATCAAGATTCATATGCAGCACTTAATCCTGCTAGAACTATTTTTAATTCTCTTAAAGATCCTATGATAAAGCATGGATTTGCTAAGAATCCTGACGATGCAAGGGAAAAGCTTATGGATTTATTTAAAATGGTTGGGCTTACTCCTGCAGATCAATTTATAGAAAAATTTCCTCATCAGCTAAGTGGTGGTCAAAGACAGAGGGTTTTATTAGCTAGAGCTCTTTCGGTTGAACCAAAATTAATAGTTGCAGATGAACCTGTTTCAATGGTTGATGTTTCTCTTAGGATTTCATTACTAGACCTTATGAGCAAGATGAATAAAGAACTTGGAATTTCATTTATATATATTACACATGACCTTGCAACAGCGAGATATATTGCAAGAAATGGAAAAATAGGAGTTATGTATCTTGGAAAGCTTGTTGAAACAGGAAATCTTAATAATATTTTATTAGAGCCAAAGCATCCATATTTACAAGCATTAATTTCAGCAATTCCTGTACCTGATTTAAGTAAGAGTAGAGCGAAGAAAAAGTTACCTTTAAAAAGTTTAGAAATGCCAAATCCAGCAAATCCACCTTCAGGTTGTAGGTTTAATCCAAGGTGTATTTATTCACAAGATAAGTGTGAGAAGATAGAACCAAAATTAGATGTTTATAAAGGAGAGTACGTAGCATGTCATTACAAGGAAAAAGTGCCAACATGGAAATATTAGATTTAATCCCTATACCATTTTTAAGACTTATTGTATCATTTGCTTCTATTATATTTTGTTTAAATAGTATCACTTTAATACTAAATTTAGTTTATAAATCCAATCTTCCTATGGCAACTATTAGCTTTTTTATATCAGCTATATTGCTTGGATGTTCAGCATTTTTATTAAGAAGAAATAGTAAAAAATTAATGGAGAAAAAGAACTAATGGCAAAAGAATATCTTTATGAAAAGATATACTCTGATTTTATTAGGAAGATAGAAACAGGGGTTTATAAAAAGGGTGATAAAATACCAACGGAGCAAGAACTTACAAAAGATTTTAACGTAAGCAGGATGACTGTAAAGTGCGCAATAAAAATGTTAGTTGATGAGGGATATATAGTTAGACAATCAGGAGTAGGTTCATTTGTATCTAAAGTTAGTGATAATAACGAAAAGATAGAAGGTGAAAAAGAGCAAGAGGCTAAGGATAAAATGTTAGGTTTTATTCTTGGGGGGCTTTGGAGTTGTTATGGGATAGATACATTTGATGGTATATATGATAGGGCTCACAAGTTAGGTTACGATCTTATTGTGAAAAAATCTTATGAAAATGCTCAAAAAGAAGGAGAAGCATTAACTAGGCTTGTAAAAATGGGAGTGGAAGGAATTATAGTAGTTCCTGTTCACGGAGAATATTATAGTCAAGAATTATTAAAATTAGTGGTTGAAGGCTTCCCTTTAGTTTTTATAGATAGATATTTAGAAGGGATTAATATACCAGTTGTAGGGACCGATAATATAAAAGCTTCAAAGGAAGCTATTAAATATTTTATTGAAAGAGGTCATAAAAATATAGGAATAGTTACAACAAAAGATGGTGATACAAGTACCTTGAATGAAAGAAAAAGAGGTTATGTAGAAGCATTAATGGAAAGTGGAATAGATGTAAAAAAAGATTATATTTTTGATCAATATATGAACTATTTCACACAAGGAGATGTTGAAGGACAATACAATGAGTACATAAATAATTTATGTCAGTATTTAGAGTTGAATAAAGAGATTACAGCTATTTTTACAACAGAATATCATACAGCTAATATTATAAAAATTGCTTTAGAGAAAATAGGTAAAAAAATAAGAGAAGATATAGAAGTGATTTGTTTTGACCAACCTAAAATTGAGATTGGAAAGTATGAGTTCACTTTTGTTAGACAAAATGAGAGAAGAATGGGAGAACTTGCAATAGATACTCTTATTGATGTGATAAATAAGAAAAAGGTAGATAAAAAAATATTTATTGATGCACAATTGATAGAGGGAAATTCAACTAAATAAAGGGTATGGTGAAAAAGTATGAGTTTAGAGTTATTAAAAAAATTAACAGCGTTAACAGGAGTTTCAGGAAGAGAAAGAGCTGTTACAGATTTTATAAGAGTAGAGTTAGAAAATTATGCTGATTCAATAGAGCGAGATGCACTTGGGAATCTTATTGTTTATAAAAAAGGTGTTGGAGAAAATTCTAAAAAAGTGATGTCAGCAGCACATATAGATGAAATAGGATTTGCAGTTATAGCAGTCACAGAGAAAGGATTTATTAAGGTGAAAAGTGTAGGAGGAATATCTCTTCATACAAGTCATTGTCAAAGAATTAAGTTTGAAAGTGGAATATATGGAACGATCATTGCACAGGGAGATCCATTTCAAATAAAAGATAATAAAATGAAAAATATGTTTGTTGATATTGGAGCTACTTCAAAAGAGGACGCTTTAAAGTATATAAGAATAGGGGAAACAGCTAGTTATGTTGGAGAACTTGTTGAATTACAAAACAGAAGACTTATGAGTAAAGCTTTTGATGATAGAGTAGGTGCTTATATTTTAATAGAAAGTTTTAAGCAGTTAAAGAATCAATATAATGATGTGTATTATGTTTTCACAGTACAAGAAGAAGTAGGATTAAGGGGGGCAAGGGTAGCTTCTCAGTTTATAAAGCCAGACATAGGAATGGCTCTAGATATAACAGGAAGTTTTGATGTTCCTAATGATGGCATAGGTAATGCAGTTCTAGGAGAAGGTACGGCAATAAAAGTAATGGATGATTGTGTTATATGCGATCAAGATATAGTTGATTTAATGATAAATATTTCAAAAGAAAAAGGTATTAAATATCAGCTTGATGCACTTCAAGGTGGAGGTACTGATGCAGGGGCTATAGCATTATCAAATGATGGAGTTAGATGTGGTGGAATTAGCATACCAACAAGAAATGGTCATTCACCAGTTTCGATAGTAGATATGGGTGATGTAGAAGAGTGTATAAAATTAATGAGTGAATTTGTAGATGTAGAATTTAAATTTTAGGGGGAAAATTTTATGAGAGAAATGTGGGAGTATGATTCTTTATTATGTACTAGTGAGTTTGAGGAACATTCAAAATATTTTGGTGCAGTAGCACCACCGATTGTTCAAACTTCTTTATTTGCATTTAAAGACTGGGATAGTTTTTTAGGTGGAATAACAGCGGAAAGAGAAAATTATGTTTATTCAAGAGGAGTTAATCCTACAGTAGAAATGTTAGAAAAGAAGATAGCTGGGCTTGAAAGGGGAGAAAAATGCAAGTGTTTTGCTTCAGGGATGGCAGCGATAAGTTCTACCTTATTTACATTATTAGAAAGTGGGGATCATGTTTTATTTTTAAATAATGTTTATGGACCAGCTGTAGCATACACTACGGCTCTCAAAAAATTTGGTGTTGATTTTACTAACATATTTGTAGATAAATTAGAAGATATAGAAGCTAATATAAAAGAAAATACAAAACTTATATATATGGAAAGTCCATCAACAATGAATATGGAAATTCTTGATTTAGAAGCAGTTTCTAAAATTGCAAAAAGTAAAAATATTCTTACTGCTATAGATAATACTTGGGCAACGCCTTTAAATCAAAAGCCAATTACATTAGGAATTGATTTAGTTCTACATTCTTGTACTAAGTTTATGGGAGGACATAGTGATACTGTAGGTGGAGCAGTAGTTGGTTCATATAGTATTGTAGATAAAATATTTGAGACAGGTTACCAGTTAGGGGGAGGAGTAATGGCACCTTTTGATGCTTGGCTTATTATGAGAGGGCTTAGAACACTTCCTCAAAGAATGGAGTGGCAAAGAAGGTCAATAGAAAAGTTTATAGAAGCTTTAAAAATAAATCCTAAAATAAGAAAAATAAATCATCCGCTTTGTTATGATGAAGATAAAAGAGAATTGTTTGAAAAGCAGATGAATGGATATAGTAGTTTATTTAGTGTTGAAGTTGATTTTAAAGATTATGATGATGTACGAAACTTTATGAATGCATTTAATACATTTAAACTTGGTGTTAGCTGGGGTGGTTATGAAAGTTTAGTTCTAACACCTAATTATGGTAATAATACTGAGAGTTTAGAAAAGAGTAATATTTCAAAAGACACTGTAAGATTTTATATAGGTCTTGAAAATGTTGAAATTCTTATAGATGATCTTACAAGAGCTTTAGATGTAATTAAATAGTTTTTAGCTTAGGGAGGCGAATAAAAATGGATATGAGTTGGAGAAGTGTAACAACACCAAAGATAGAGTTTTATTTGAATGATTCTAAGGGAACAAAACTTTTTGAAGAGCTAGTTGGTGACAAGCGAGAATATGTTTATGAAATATGTGAAATAGTATGTAAGATATTATATAAAGATCCAAATGAAGTTCCAGTTTTTGAAAAACTTACATTTATAATTGATGATTTTGATGGTGTAGCATGGAAAGATGGGGATTCTCCTAGCATAACTGTTGCTGTAAGTAGTAGGTATTTAGAGGATTTCAACAACAAAGGTGGCGATATAAAAGAAGAGGTCAAAGGTATCTTAATACACGAGATTACACATGCATATCAACATTCTAAAGATATGGAACTATTTGTAATAGAAGGTATTGCAGACTTAACTAGATATTTAGCTGGATATATAGATGTTAAGAATAGAGTGCTAGGTGGAAAGTTTGATTCTAGCTATAAAATTACAGCGTTTTTCTTTGAATATTTAAATGATAAATATATAAAACAAAACGGTTTTTTATATGAATTAAATCAAAATGCAAATCCAAAGTGTAATAATAGGTATGGCTTTGAGAAGTTTGTGGAAAGTAAATGTGGGAAAAAAGTTGATTTATTATGGGATGATTATCAAAAAAGTTTGAAAAACTCAAATATTGAAGTTAAATAAAAAGAAAAAAGGTGATATCGCTAGCTAATTAAATTTTAGCTAGCGATAGCTCTTTTTGACTATATATTTTCTAAGTAATTTATGTTCTATAAATTATATTTAGCTATAGAAAAATAATAGAGGTGAAATTTGAAATGTACACTAAATTTAAATCAATCAAATTTTGTTGCCATTTTGTAGAAAAAAAGACCAGCGAACTAAATAATTAGTGCGATAGTTTCTTTTTTTTTGCGAAAAGTCTTTCAAATGTTGTATAAAGAATCAAATGTTTAAAAATGTATGGCATTAAATAAAAAGTGTTATTACAGAAAAATTAATATATTATAACTTGTAGTATATTATAAATTAAATATTTATATAGAAATAACTTGTGGTACGATATTTTAAAAAATAAAGTATAGTATATTTATTAATTTAACATATTCTACATATGTATTAAAATAAAACATATGTTATACTGAATACGTTTTCGAGAACAGTTAAATATTATTAAAAATTTTTATATGAGGTGAAGAATTTTGTTTATACAGGATTTTCTAAAAGCAGCACCGCCCGCTGCTAACAAGGTACCACAAGAAAAAATTAAAAAAGTATATAGCGTTGATAGAATCAGAGTCTTTTTAATGATTTTCATAGGCTACACTTGTTATTATTTAGTTAGAAAAAACTTTGTAATAGCATCTCCATATTTAATGCATGATTTGCATTTTACACTTGAAGATGTAGGGTATATCAATACAGCTCTAGCTATTTCTTATGGGGTATTTAAATTATTCGTAGGAAATTTAGAGAATAAAGGAAATGTTAAAAAGTTTATAGGTTTAGGACTATTAGGTTCAGCTATTATTAGTATTTTAATGGGAAGTATAGCAGGTACTGTTATATCGTTTGTTATTTTAATGGTTATAAATGGATTTTTCCAAGCTATGGGAGCACCTGCTTCAACTATGGTAATTAGTAAATGGTTTACTAAAAAAGAGCGTGGAATAACATTTGCAGGATGGAACACATCTTGTAACCTAGGAGGAGCACTGATCGGACCTATAGGTGCTTTATGTATTTTAGTATTTGGAGTAGCCCACTATAAAGCTATTTTCCATATACCAGCAATTTTTTGTATTGTAATAGCATTTTTAATTTTTATTTTTGGTGCAGATTCACCAAGCTCAAAAGGGCTTCCTACAATTGAGGAATATAAAAATGTTGAAGTTGAAGATAAGAATCAAACAGTTGAAAGAACTTCATTAACATCAATGCAAATTTTTACTCATTATATTATAGGGAATAAGTATGTGTGGTTTTTTGCTTTTTCTAATGTTTTTGTATATCTTTTAAGAGAAGGTATAGAAAACTGGATTCCTATATATCTTCAAAGAGTTAAACACTTTGATACTAGTGCTTTAGGACTTGGATTATTTCTTTTTGAAATTACAGCTATACCAGTAAGTTTACTTGCAGGATGGTTATCAGATAAATACTTTAAGAGTAAAAGAGCACCATTATCTATAGTAGGATTAATTATAGTAGGAATTGCTTTAATTGTATATTATAAATCTACAAATGAAGTAGCAGTCCTAATTTCTATTGCAGTAATGGGAGGGGCTATTTATATACCTCAACTATTAGTATCAATAGCAATGATAGATGTTGTGCCTAAATTTGCAGCAGCAGGTTCTATTGGATTTGCAGGGATTTGTGGATATGTTATAGGTGAAACTATTGCAGATACAGGACTTGGAATAGTAGCTCAAGATTTTGGATGGACAGCAGTTTTTGCAATCTTATTCATAGGTGTAATTCTTGGGGTTATCTTATTATTCTTATGCTTAAAAGCTAAGTCAAAACCAGTTTTACCAGAACATGTATACTCAGAAGATTTAAAATAGTAAATTCGCCAATTGCTATCAATCTGTGTAATGCGCCTATATTCTAGGATTAAAGAATATGTGAATTTAAATAATTAAACGTACGGTATAAAGTTAATATTTGAGAAAAAACTTTTATAAGTATATAATTCTACTTATAAAAGTTTTTTTTATTTGACAAATATGACGACTGGTCATATAATAAAATCATGGATAAGAAATTAATTAAAAAACGAGAAATAATTGAAAAATCTATAGGAGTTATTTTTGAAAAGGGATATAACGGTGCAGGAGTTAAAGATTTAGCTGATGCAGCAGGTATTCCTAAAGGTTCCATTTATAATTATTTTGAAAACAAAGAAGATTATTTAAAAGAAGCATTGATTTACTATTATGAGGTATGTAATAGAAAGCAATTTGAATTTTTAGAAGATCAAAGTCTTGAGCCAGTTGATAGAATTAAAACTTTCTATAAGTATATGATAGAATCATTTAGTGATGATGACTTAAAGAGAGGTTGTTTACTTGGTAAAATAACACAAGAAGTCAGTGGATGTAATGAAGGCATAAAGGCAGTTACTGAAAATATTCAAAATAATATAATAAATAAAATTTCAAAGAATATAAAAGAAGCGCAAGATAAAGAACAGCTTAGTCTAGAGATAGATAGTAAAGATTTAGCGGAGTTTATATATAATAGTTGGCAGGGTACACTAATTAGAATTAAATGTACTAGACAACGAGAATCGCTTCAAAACTTTTATAGAATTTTAGAGGAAGTTCTACTTAAATAGAGCTTTCATTTTTAAATCTCAATATGACGACTGGTCATATAATTAATGTGTAATAAATTTGAAAGGAGCAATAGCATATGACATTATCAGAAAAGCTGACGAGTTTGGCTAATGAATCAGGGAAAAAGAGACCACAGGAAATAAAAGAGCTTTTTGCAAAAGCAACTGAGGAGTTAAAAGCAACTAAAATTGAAGAAAAAGCATTAAAAGTTGGTGATAAGGTTCCAAGTTTTACACTTAAAAATGCTTATGGAAAAGAACTTCGTTCAAGTGAATTATTAGAAAAAGGACCACTTGTTATAAACTTCTATAGAGGTAAGTGGTGTCCATATTGTAATTTAGAACTTCAAGAATATGCTAGTGTTCTAGATAAAATACAAAAACTAGGTGCAAGCTTCATAGCTATTTCACCAGAATTACCAGATGAAAATTTCCAAGATAAATTAGATTTTGAAGTATTGAGTGATTTAGGTAGCAAAGTTGCTAGAGAATTTAATTTAGTATTTAAAGTGGATTCAGAAGTAGAAAAAGTTTATAAAACTTTTGGTATTAATCTTAAGGCAGCGAATGGTGATGATAATAATGAGTTACCAATACCTGCAACATATGTTATTAATGTAGATGGAACAATAGTTTTATCATTTGTAAATGCTGATTATACTAAGAGATTAGATATAGAAGCAGTCTTAAATAAGTTAGAAGAATTGAATTAATATAGATAATGCAATAAAAAAAATATATTAGACAATTTATAAAAAATAAAGTAATATAAATAAAAAACAAGGAGTGAGTTTTATGGTAAAAATATATAGTACAGCAGTATGTCCTTGGTGTGTTAAAGCAAAAGACTACTTAAAGAAAAAAGGTGTAGATTTTGTTGAGTATAATGTTCAAGAAGATGAAGAAGCTAAAAAAGAAATGATAGCTAAATCAAAACAAATGGGAGTTCCTACATTAGATATTAATGGAACAATAGTTGTTGGTTTTGATAGACCAGCTATAGATGCAGCTTTAAGCAAATAAGAATATAATAAAATAGAAAATGTTTTAATTTTAATAAATAAATATTTTGACTTAGTTTTAAATTTAAAAAGTATATAAAGGCAATGTATGAATAGATGATTCATGCATTGCCTTTTATTTATAATTAATTATATTTTTGAAAGTAAAAAATACATAATTGTAATATTATGTGGTGATTTATATTATATATAGGTTGTTGAGTAACAAACATTGTAAAAATATAAATGGGGGGAATTAGTAATTTTGATATTAAGATAAAAATAATTACTAAAAATATTTTATGAAAGAATTAATAATTATTGGTGGTGGCATAGCTGGATTATCCACTGGAATTTACGCACAAAAAAATGGATTTAAAACCACCATATATGAACAACACAAAATAGTTGGTGGTGAATGTACTGGGTGGAATCGCAAAGGGCATCATATAGATGGTTGTATTCATTGGCTAACTGGAATTAAAGAAGATACAGATTTAAATAAAATTTGGCGTACAGTTGGTGCATTAGTTAATGTTGAAATAAAAAAATCTTCTGAATTTAGTAGATATTATTTTGATGATACCGAAATTGTATTAACTTCAAATTTAGCTGAACTAGAATCAAACCTCATTAAAATCTCACCAGAAGATACTCATGAAATTAAAAATTTTATAAAAAACATAGAAATTTTAAAAGTTATGAATATACCTGCTGACAAGCCTATGGATTTGATGTCACCTTTAGAAGCAATGAGATTTATGTGGAGTATGAAAGAAATAGGAAAAACTATTAGTGCAACTAGTAAAATAGATTGCTTTGAATATGGTAAAAAATTCAAACATATTGCAATTCAAAAATTATTTGAAAATGCAATGCCTAAAGGGTTTTCGCTTTTCTTTTTCCTTTCTACACTAGCTAATTACGCAAATGGAAACTGTGGCTATCCCGTAGGTGGAAGTTATGAACTGAGTATGCGAATGAAGGCAAAATATCTTAGTTTAGGTGGTACTATTAAAACTAGCTCTAAAGTAGATGAAATAATTATAGAAAATAATACTGCAAAAGGAATCATTTTAAAAAAAGAAAAAATATTTGCTGATTATGTAGTAGCAACTTGTGATCCTAACATAACTTTTACTAAGCTTCTTAAAAATAAATATACTGATGTACACTTTAAAAAACGATATGATAATCCAAAAGATTATCCTGTATTTTCTATTGTTTATACTTCTTTTTCAGTTGACTTAGATTTGAAAAATTACCCTAAAGCAGTTGTTTTTAAGTCTAGGAAATATCTAGCTGGAACACAAACAGTAGATGTTTGTGGTTTTAAAAATTATGCACATGAACCTAATTTTGCACCAGCTCAAAAAACAACTATAGTATGTGCAATAAATCAATATGAAGAAGACTATCTTTTTTGGAAAGAACTATCAAAAGATCAAAAAAAATATATTGCTGAAAAAAATAGATTAGCTAATGATATAATCATGGCTATTGAAGAACGATATCCTGAGCTACAAAATAAAATATCTATACTAGATATTGCAACACCTCTAACTTACGAAAGATATTGTAGCGGATACAAAGGTGCTTATATGGCTTTTGCTCCAACAAAAAATGCAAAAAACTTATCACACAATGGAAAAATTAAAGGATTAAAAAACTTTTTGCTTGCAGGACAATGGCTTCAGCCACCTGGTGGCTTGCCAATAGCTGTTATATCAGGTAAATTTACAGTTCAAAGAATTTGTAGATTAGAAAAACTTAAATTCAATGGTTAATAAAATTCAAACTAATAACAATTGAATAAAAGAGAACTTATATATCAAAATTGGTGGAAATATAAAGGTAAAGAAATTTAAAGGTTTAATGAAATAAGTAAATTTAGTGTAAAAATAATTTATATTTTTAGGAATTTTGATAGACTAGTATCAAGACATAAAGAAAGCGAATTAGAGTGTAGAAATACACTGGATTATAGAGAGTTTTTAAGGAGGCGGTTCGATGTTAACTTTTGGAATATCTGCTGCGGTAATTAGTATTTTAAGTGCTGTAGTATTTGTCGGAGTTTTAATGGGAGTTCTTCAACTTATATCTAAAGTATGGTCTATGGATGGAGAGAAATGGGATACACTTTTAGGATATAGAAATGGTAATGGTGCTTATTATCTTTTGGCGGGAGCTTATGCATTAGCAATGATTTTAATGCTTGGTACAAGTTCAGCATGGTTTAATATGATAGGTTTAGAAAATGCTTTTCTTGCTGCACTTATTATAATGGGAGTTGTTTCAGTTCTTGGGGTTAGCAAATTTCCTAAGATGAAACTTATGATTAATGCAAAATTTAAAGCAGAATTTGAAGGAAAAGCAAAAAAAAGATTTAAGAAATAATATGCAATCCCCTAAGTGTAGAAAACTTAGGGGATTTGATGTTTTTAGAATTTTTTTTGTTTCTTTTTTGTATTTAAAAATTCATATCTCCACACTCAGTTCATAAAATAAGTTTAATATTTAAATTGAGGTAAACGATTTCAAAAGGAGTCAGGAAAGGAAGGTGTATATTATGGTTGATTTTTCAATGTATTATCCTATGATGATAGAATGGATTGGATATTTAGCATCAATAGTAGTAGTTATTTCTTTACTTATGACATCAATGGGAAAACTTAGAGTGATAAACTCTATTGGTTGTTTATTATTTGTTATCTATGGCTTAATAGTAGGGGCATATCCTGTAGCCTTAGCTAATATAGTTATTTTAATTATAAATTTTTATAATCTTTATAAATTAAAAAAAAGTGCTTAAATTTAAAATATAATAATGAATTTTTACAAGAATAGTTCCATAATTTTGGGGCTATTCTTTTGTTTTTATGATGTAATAGTTTTACAGTATAATTTAGATAATGTTTGAGTATCAATAAATTTAATTTATTGGGAGTGAAGATAATGAAAGCTAAAGAAAATCCAAAAATTAAAAAATTTTCTTCTATTATACTTATTATAGTGATAGTATTTTCAGTCGGACTTTTAGTATATTTTTATATTGGTAGTAAAAATCCAGTGACAATAAATATTTCAAATGAAACAGTAACTTTAGGTGGACTTTCTGATACACAAACAATTATAAATTTAAAGGATATAACTGGAGTTGAATATGTGACTCAAAAGTTAGAAGTTACTGGGAATGATATGGGTGGTACGATAGGAAACAAAGCATTTGGTGGTGATGTTGTTAATAATTTTGGAAAGGTATATTGTTATGTTGAAAATTTACAAGCTCCAAGTTTGTTAATAAAAACTAAGAGCGAAAATTATTTAGTGAATACAAGTAATGAGCAAGAAGTTAAAACTGATTATGATAAGTTAAAAAACTTAAAATAAAAAAGACATAATTATAGAAATTAATATAATTTTTATAATTATGTCTTTTTTTTGTTGTTTAAATTTCATAAATTCATAATAAATTCATAAAAAAAGTATATTATTTAAATAATATTAAATGGATTACGTAATTAAAAAGGAGGTGAGTAATAAATTTTATAAGCAAATATAATAATTGAATTTGGTTATGGAATAGATAGATTATATAATCTATAAAATATAGTCAAAGTATTAAAAATTTATTAGTGATGGAGGGGGAGCCAATGGTATCAAGTAAAAAACTTAGTAAAGTAAAAAAAGTTCAAATTGCAAGACATTTAGTACAGCTTATAAGTTTTCTTTTATTACCAACGTTATATATAGAAACGTATTCAAGTATAAAGGCAATTTATATAGCGTTATTGAGAGGTAAATTTACTTTTGAAGCATTACTTCCAGAAATTCTTATTTTACTTGTAGTATTTGGAACTACAATTATATTAGGTAGGTTTTTCTGTGGGTGGATATGTGGATTTGGTTCATTTATGGATTTACTATATTTTGGCTCAAAAAAGATTTTTAAGACTAAATATAAAGTACCAGAAAAGCTTGATAAGATATTAAAATGGATAAAATACATAATTCTTTTTGGTTCTATAGCCTTTGTGTGGAGCTTCCAAAGTACTTTCTTAAATGATAAGGATCCTTGGTATTCATTTGCACAATTTCCTGATTTTAAAGCAATGGTTCTTAATGCACCAATTGCTTTTGGTTTATTAATAATTATAATTATTTTATCAATGTTTATCGAAAGATTTTTCTGTAGATATTTATGTCCATTAGGTGCAGCATTTGTATTAACATCAAGGTTTAGATTGTTTAAGATAAGTAAGCCTAGTGAAAAATGTGGAAAATGTAGAGTATGTACCAATAATTGTTTAATGGGAATAGATATGTATAAAACTGATGTAATAAAAGATTCGGAATGTATAGATTGTTTTAAATGCGTTAGTGTGTGTCCTAGAAAAACGATTTCTATGAAGGTTGAACCAAAAGCTACTGTAAATCCTAATATTGTAGCTGGAGTAGCAGTTTCACTAGTAGTAGGAGGTAGTGAATTAGTTAATTATTCAAATAAAGTTAAATCAAATAATGCAAAATATTTCATTTTAGAAAGTAAGGATCAAGTTTCAACAGGAAAATATAAAGATGGGGTTTACAGTGGAATAGCTAATGGCTTTAAAGAGTATAATAATGTCCAAGTTACAATAAAGGATGGAAAAATAGCAGAGATAAAACCATTAGATATAAAAGATACAACAGACGCTTTTCATAAAGCATTTAGTAAGATTGCACCGGAAATCATAGCAGCACAATCAGTAACAAATATAGATGTAGTTACAGGAGCAACATATTCTAGTGATGCGATAATGAAAGCGGTAGAAAATGCTCTAGATCAAGCACTTCCAGATCAAAAGGTACAAGCAAAAGAAGCTACAATAGACAAAAATATAAATAATACGCAATATAGAGATGGTATTTATGATGGAATAGCTAATGGATTCAAAGATTATAATAATGTTCAGGTTATAGTGAAAAATGGAAAAATAGCAGAAATAAAACCATTAGATATAAAAGATACAACAGATGCTTTTCATAAAGCATTTAGTAAAATAGCTCCAGAAATTATACAAACACAGTCAACAGCAAATGTAGATGTGGTCACAGGAGCAACATATTCTAGTGATGCGATAATAAAAGCAGTAGAAAATGCTTTAAATCAAGCACTTCCAGCACAAGAAATACAACCACAAGAAAAAAAATCAGAAGAAAATCAAAAGAAGAATAATATAAAATCAACAAAATATTCTGATGGTGTTTATGAAGGGATAGCTAATGGATTTAAAGATTATAATAATGTTCAAGTCGTAATAACAAATGGAAAAATAGCAGAAATAAAACCATTAGATATAAAAGATACAACAGATGCTTTTCATAAAGCATTTAGTAAAATAGCTCCAGAAATTATACAAACACAGTCAACAGCAAATGTAGATGTGGTTACAGGAGCAACATATTCTAGTGATGCAATAGTAAAAGCGGTACAAAATGCTTTAAAGAAAGCAGAAAATTAGATATATTTTAAAGACAAAAATTTAGCTATTAATTCTAAACTTTAGAATTAATAGCTAAAATATTATTTTATCATATTTAACTAACTTACTTTTTTTGCCAAAAAAGTATTTATAGAGTACAATGATGGTGTAGTTGCGAGTGCTAGTGTTTTTAGAAAAAACTCTTCAGGATACTATTACAATTCAACAAAGGAAAAAGATAAATATGATTGGGTTTATGGAGATATAAGAATTAATGATAACCTTATGAAAAAATATGAAAGTGATCAAAAAGCATCAATTTTATTGCATGAAATGTTACATATTTATGGATGTAAAGATATAAATAATAAAAGTTCTATAATGCATTATACAACTTCTACATCAGTAAAAAAATTAACTTCTGACGCAAATAATGTTTTAAATAATAAATATAAATAAGGAGAAAGTTATGAAAAGAAAGAACATTTTTTTAATAGGTTTTTGTGCAGTTATGTTTGTTTCAATTGGAACTATTATATATAATACATTAAATGAAAATGAAACAAAAAAAATTATAAAATCAAATATTGATTTAAACACAGAAAAACAATTTTATGGAACAATTACAACTGAAAAAAGTTGGGCAAAAGACCCTACACATTCTCAAAATTTATTAGAATTAATAGAAAATAATGCAATAATAAAATTTAAAGTTGAAGCTATTGAAGAACCTTTATTTTTAGATAACAAAGATGATTTCCAAGAATATAGACCATACACACCAATAAAAGTAAAGATAGAAAAAGTAGTTAGTGGTCACTTTGATGGAAATATAGAAACTATATATATACAAGGTGGAGATGTAAAAATATCAAGTTTAATGAAAACACTAGATAATGATACAATTAAAAAAATGGAATTTCATAATTTAACGATAGAAGAACAAAATAAGTTATATATATCATATGAATCAGATTTTGATTATGATTTACAAGTTGGAGAAGAATATGTATGTATAGTTTCTAAAAATGGAAATGATACTTATAGTATAGTAGCAAATGGATATGGAATTTTTAAAAAAGATGCTACGAAATCAATTGATGAACTATCAAGTTTTAAGAATGTTATAACAAATAATGAACTCACTGATATAAATGGTATCGAATTAAAATTAAAATAAACTATGTAAAATCTATAAAAAGCTTTTTAGTGTGTTATAAACTAAATAAGAATTTAAAAAATTTACTTAAATCAAAGTTAATAAATATAAAAAAATACTAGAGGAATTCCTAGCATTTTTTATATTTATTAGTTTTTTTATTTAAGCTACTAGATGTTTTTTTCTAATAGCTGATATTATGAATGGTAAAATTACTATTATTACAAATACTATAATAAGTAAGTGTGTATAATTTGCAACTTGTCCAGGTTTTATTCCAGATGGTGGAATAAATGAAATTACGAATGCTACTACTGTAAATATTAGACCAACTATACTTATGATTAGTCTTAGTGTTTTACTTTTAGCTATTTGATATTTTCTTGATAAATCATTATTTGAAATAGTCAATTTTATATATGCTATAAAGAATAATGCATATGCAAGAAGATATACAATAACTGTAAGTGTCATAGCCATGAAAAATGAATTATTAGAACTACCAGTTCCAAATGTTAGAACAGCAGTCCAGATAGTAACACATATAGCTTGAATAATTAAAATATTTGAAGCTACATCATTTTTGTTTCTTTTATATATTTTTTTACTAAAGAATCCATGCTCGCCAGCAACTGAAAGACCTTTACTTGGACCAACAATCCAAGAACTTATTTCAGCAATTGAACCAAGGCAAAGTAGAACTGCTAATATTTTTACTATAAATCCAAAGTGTCCAAAATATGATAATAGTATTGAATAAGCTTGGAATACACCTTGATTTAAACTTAAAGCACTTTGAGGAACTACAATTCCTATAGATAAAGCACCAAAACTACTAAGTAAAATACATAAGAATAAAATTATTATTATTGCTTTTGGATAATCTTTTTTAGGATTTTCCATATCATTAATATGTGTTGCAGAAACTTCAAGTCCCATGTATGAAAGCATGAATGAAACAAGTACAACAAGAGAACTTATGTTACTAAAGTTTGGTATAAAAGTTTTAGCTGATATTGCAATATGGATTGGATATCCTTTTAATAAGTAGATTGCTGTAAGAACAAATAATACTACTGCTGGAATAACAATACCTGCAATGAACCCTATTTTTGCTATAAGTGCTGTCTCTTTAATACCTTTAAACTGTACAAATGTTATTATCCAGAATATTCCTATTACAAAAAGGAATTTTATTAGTGGATTATTATTTATTGCAGAAATTCCTGTTATATAAGAAATAGCTCCAACTATGAAGTAAATCATAGTAACTGCACCTATTGTAAATACTATAAATTGATAGAAAATATGTGCAAATCCTAGCTTTTTACCTAGGGTTTTGCTTGTCCAAGTAAAGACTCCACCTTCTTGGAATCCATCTACAGTTGCCATTTCAGCTGCGCATAAGCAAACTGGAACAAACCATAGAATTCCTCCTATTATTAAATAGAATATAGAACTGAAACCGCTAGTCGCGAATGTAGGATATTCATAAATTTCTATTAAGATAGAACTTGTTAGAAATAGAAATCCTAGCATAGTTAATTTTTTAGATTTTGTCATTAGTATAACTCCTTTTTATTAAATTTCACATACGATAAATTTTTATTTAATAAAATTTAAAATTAGTAAGAAGACTTACTAAAAATAAGGGGTAATCCTAAAGTGTGATTATTGACTTGAGTTCCTAGTAAAGGAGAAAGATAAAATGAATGAACATCATTGAATTAAGATAAGACAATACTATTATTTCAAAATAATTTTTTAAAAATAGTTTTAAAATAAAAAGAAGCTATCTTAAATCCAATGATAAAAGATAGCTAGAAATTAGTAATTTTTAACTTTACTTTTATCTCTCAGATAATAATCTGCAGGATTTAGCACAATTCTCATGTATGAGCTGTTGCTAGGTTTCATAGGGCCAGTCCCTCCACCTTCTTGATAAAAATATTGTATGTGTATGTAATTGTGTTTCGAATGTAGTGTGTTAATAGTTTATTAACATTTTATGTACAATTAATAAGATATCATATTCGAGAAAGAAAATCTAGACATAAATTTGAAAAATACAAAAAAATTAAAAAAAAATAATAAAAAGCGAATATTTTATCAAACTATATAAAATGATTGCTTTTTATTATTATTTTAATTTCAAGTTATTTTGCGTTTATTTTTATTAAGATGTAGCTTTATTTAAAGCGTTTTGTACAGCATTTAGGACGCCACTTGATGTATAAGTAGCTCCTGAAATTGCACTAACATTTGTTGATTGAGCTTCAACAATTTCTTGAGCCATTTGATTAGCGGCATCAGCATAAGAAGAACCGCCAGCGTTTATAATCTTAACATTTTTTATTGAATTAGATGATACAGTAACTGCTAATTGTATTTCATTATTTAGTCCCATTGCTTCACCATTATATGTTCCTGCTTTATAATTTGTTGAAGTTTGTGTATTTGAAGTAGTAGCAGTAGGAGAAGTCACAGTATTAGGAGCTGCTGAAAATGCGTTATTTATAGCTTCTATTGAAACTTCCTTATTTAAAACACTAGAAAGTGGTTTTTTAAAACTATATAAAGCAAAAAATGAAATAATTGAAATAAATGCTATAGCTATAACATTAATAGCTCTTTTAAAAATTGAAACTTTAGCATTTTTTATAGGACAAACACTAACACATTTAAAGCAATTAATACAATCACCATGCGTTACTTTGTCTACTTTATATAATTGTAAGCCCATAGAACATTTGACTGTACAAGCTTTACAGTTGCCACAATTAGATTTAGGTTTTCTAATGTGAACTATTTTTACTTTAGATGCAATTGCAAAGATAGCACCTAGTGGACATAAATATCTACAGAAAAATCTTTCAATAAAAAAGTTCCCTATAGCAATGGCAATTAGTAAAATTAGACCTATGCTAAGAGTTGGTAATACAGGTGGAAAGACTATTAATCTTGCAAATGAATTCCAAGGATTTATATCATATGGTATTTTTAATTGTAGTGTCCAAAGGAATATAAAAATGAATAACAGGACAACATATTTTACTAGTTTTAATATTGAGTCCAAGTCTTCATTTATTTTAAATTTAAGTTTTGATTTAAATAGCTTAATATTTAAATAGTATAAAAAGTCACACATAGTACCAAAGCTACATAGCCAACCACAGAAGAAACGTCCTAAGATAGCTGTGAAAAGGACTAATATAATAGCTAAAAGTAGAGTGAGCAATAAAGAATATACATTGAAGTTTTTATTTATTATCATAGACCAAGCATGTCCTATTTGTGAAAATGCCATAGCAAATAGTCCAGGATAAAAAATTAAGAAAATAATTTGCACTAATGTCCGTAAGTACTTTAATTTTAAAACCTTATTCATAATTAAATACCGCCTTTTATATTTAGGTGATTAAATTTATTTAAATGATTAGAATTTTTTTGTATTTAGAAAAAGTATGGTTTAGTAATAAATTATATTTAAAGTTTTTCTAAATCAAATATTCATTAATATTTATATTTTAAATGATAGATTGATAAGATAATTTACATAAAAAAGAAAACAGTTTAAATTATTTTTAATAATAGTATGATTATCTTAAATAATTGTAGAGGATTGATTATATGAGTATAAAGAATTTTTTTATAAGACGTAAAGTAAAACAGTATGAGAGTAGTAAAAATTTATTTGGAACTAATTGTTATATAAAGGCTTTTGGAAAAAATGCTAAAAAATCTGTGGAAGAAGCATTTATTTTTTTAGAAAAACTGCATAAAATGTTATCAGTTTTTGAAAGTGATAGTGAAATTAATAATTTCAATAAAGCAGGAAATAGAAAGTTTAAATGTAGTGAGGTATTTGTTGATATTTTAGAAAAGTCTAGATATTATTCAGATGTTACACAAGGAGATTTTGATATAACAGCACAAAGTTTAGTAAATCTTTGGAATGTAGGAAAAGCTGACTTTGAAGTAAAAAAACAAGATGATATAGTAAATACACTTCAATATGTTGATTATAAAAAAATAAAAATAGATAAAAAAAATTTAATGGTATCTAAAGAGGAGAAACAAACAATAGGTGTAGGAGCTATAGCAAAGGGATATGCAACTGATAAGGTTGTTGAAATATTAATTAAGTACGGTGTGGCTAATGCTATTATAAATTTAGGTGGAAATATATTTGTTATGGGGCATACAGAAGAGGATAAAGCTTGGACTGTTGGAATACAAAATCCATTAAAAGAAACAGGGGCATATATGGGAATAATCGGTTTATCTAATAAGTCTATAGTTACATCTGGAAGCTATGAAAGATATTCGATAATTGATGATAAAATTTATAGTCATATAATAAATTTAAAGACAGGGTTTCCTTTAGATAATGAGCTACTTAGTATAACTTTAATAACTAATAAATCTTTAGATGGTGATGGTCTTTCAACAGGTCTTTTTGTTAAAGGATCTAAAGAAGCTTTAAATATTATAGAGAATTTAGATGGTATAGAAGGAATTTGTATATTAAAAAGTAAAGAAGTTCTTTTAAGCAGTGGGTTAAAAAAATATTTTAAAATTGTAGATGATGAATTTTGCATATTAGAATAGTTGTAAATATAAATTTATTATATTTGTGAAAATACCATATGCAAAGAAAAACTAGACAAATATTAAGCTATTTGTCTAGTTTTGTCGGAAATAAAATTTAAGAAATTTAAGGAAAATATTGAAATAAAATTCCAAATATAGTAATATAATATTATGAGTTAAATATTTACATATAAGAAAATTAATAGAAATATATTGAGGGGGGAGCTAAGAAATGAGCTGTATAGTAAGGATAAAAGAAAATATAGATAATTTAACAGTTAATGAAAAGAAAATAGGAATGTATATTTTAGATAATCAAGATATAGTAATTAAATTATCAGTTCAAGAATTAGCACAAAAGATAGGAGTTTCAGCTGCTTCTATAATTAGATTTTCTAAAGCAATAGGATATTCAGGATATTCTAGTATGAAAATAGAAATTGCCAAACGATTAGATGATGATGACTATGATCATGGAATGATAGTAGATAAATGTGATGAACCTCAAAGTATATTAAATAGATTAGAGCAATTAAATATAAGTATTATTGAAAAAGGTAAAAATTTAATAGAGGAAACGACTTTAAAAGAAACTATAAAAATTATAGGACAAGCAAGGAAAATTTATTTATATGGAGTTGGGGCATCTGGAATAGTCGCTTATGACCTTTTTACTAAATTCTCAAGAGTTAATATAGAGTGTTCTTATAATACGGATACTCATATACAAGCTATAAGTTCAGCATATGTTACTAAAGATGATGTTGTAATTGCTATAAGTTATAGTGGGATGACAAATGAAGTAAGAATACCAGTAGAAATTGCTAAAGAAAAAGGTGCAAAAATTATTAGTATAACTTCAAATAAAAAATCTAAAATTGGGAAATTAGCAGATATAAACTTTTTAATTCCACGAGAGGAGACAGCTAAAAGAGTTGGTGCAATAACATCTAGAAATTCACAACTTTTTATAACTGATATTTTGTATTTAGGGGTTATAAGTAATTATGTTGAAGATATAGAGGGTTCAATAACAGGGACAAAAGAAATTATAAATATGTTTTATTAATTATAAAGGGAGGGAAAATAAGCTTTGTATGCAGTTGGTTTAATGTCTGGAACTTCACTTGATGGTGTTGATGCTATATTAGTAGAAATACATGGATGTGGGATAGATACAAGAGTCTCTCAGATAGCATTTGATACATTTGATATACCAAAAGATTTAAAACAAGAGATAAAAGATGCTTGTGATATAGAAAAATCTTCAACAAAGTTAATTTGTAGTTTGAATTTTAAACTTGGATATTTATTTGCATATGCAGTCAAAGAAATTTGTAGGAGTGTAAATTTTGATATTCAGAAGTTAGATTATATTGCATCACATGGACAAACTATATATCATATTCCAAATGGAGATGAAAAGTTTATAAAATCCACTCTGCAAATAGGAGAACCTGCAGTTATTGCATATGAAACGAGAACTAAAGTGATTTCTAATTTTAGAACTATGGATATGGCTGCTAGAGGTCAAGGAGCACCACTTGTTCCATATGTTGAAAACGTTTTATATAAGAAGTTGGCTAAAAATGGAGCAATTGCCCTTCAAAATATAGGAGGAATTGGTAATATAACAGTTATAAATGGTGATGATATATTTGCGTTTGATACAGGCCCTGGGAATATGATTATCAATGAAGTATGTGAAAAACTTTATGACATTCCATTTGATAAGGATGGAAAAATAGCTAGTAAAGGAATAGTAAATGAAAGATTTTTGAGTTATTTAATTAATCATGAATATATACGACGGGGGATTCCTAAAACAACGGGAAGAGAAGATTTTGGTGAAAAGTTTGTATCTAAACTTTTAGATGAATTTAAAGATGTAAAATCTTGTGATCTAGTTGCTACGGTTACGATGTTTACAGCTAAAAGTATAGAAATTGCATATAAAAAATTTATTTTTAATGTTTGTAAATTAGAAAAAATTATTATATCTGGTGGAGGTGCTTATAATAAAACTTTAGTAAAGATGATAAAAGAACTTATGACTGGTATTGAGGTTTTATTACAAGAGGATTTAGGGTATTCATCCGATTCAAAAGAAGCATTAGCTTTTGCTATTTTAGGAAATGAGACTTTAAATAAAAGACCTTCTAATCTTATAAATACTACGTTTGCAAAGCGACAAGTAATCTTAGGTAATATAACAGAAAGTCCGTTTTAAGGGGGAGATACTTTGGGAAAAAAGGTGAAAAATAATACTTATAAAAATACAAAAATAGTTGAACAGCATGAAGAGGGAAACAGAGCGTTTGGAAATACTAGGACGTTATATAATATACCAACATTCACGTATAAAAGTGCATTTATGTTAATAGCATCAGCTACAGTTGGATGTTTTTTATTACCATTATTATTGAGTAAAATAGGGCTTGATATGAAACTCGCAGGAGTTTTAGGAGGAACTTTTATAGCACCTCTTGGGATTGCTTTTTCAAGATGTTTTATTGAAAGTAAGGAAGGCTTTGGAAAAACATTTACTAAAATTTATGTTGGTTTTGGACTAGCATTAGGTTTTATTTCAATTTTTTGGATTTATTTTGAAAATTATATTTAATACTTAAAGCGACTAAATATTCACATTAAGTGAATTTTAGATATATGAAATTATAATTTAATTTAAGGGGGATTTTAATATGTTAGACAAGTTTACTAATTTTTTAGAAACAAAACTTGCAGAGCCTATGGCAGTTTTATCAAGACAAAGACATTTAACTGCTGTAAGAGACGGTATTATAGCAACATTACCTTTAATCATTGTTGGATCATTTTTTCTAGTTATTGCATTTTTACCTATTCCTGAAAGCTGGCCTTTAAAACAGTTTATTGCTGATAATGTAGGAACGCTTTTATTACCTTATCGTATGACGATGTTTATTATGACGATGTACGCCACTTGGGGAATAGGATATTCCCTTGCTAAGAGTTATGACTTAGATGGTGTAACAGGGGGGATTTTAGCAGCAGTTGCATTTATGCTTACACTAGTTCCTCAAGTTGTAG
This sequence comes from Sarcina sp., assembly GCA_051650825.1. Taxonomy (GTDB): domain Bacteria; phylum Bacillota; class Clostridia; order Clostridiales; family Clostridiaceae; genus Sarcina. Next base: position 54,243 of record JBOFRC010000265.1, read on the forward strand.
AGGAAATGGGATGGGCTATGCCTATGGGTAACATGGGTGGAGGCGGAATGTTCGTTGGTATTATTGTATCAATAATAGCAGTCGAAATTTTAAGGCTTACAACTAAGTATAAACTTACAATTAAAATGCCAGAACAAGTTCCGCCTTCAGTGGCAAGATCGTTTGAGGCGTTAGTTCCAACTGGAATAGTTATATTTTTAATTGGTGGAATAACTTATTTTGCTAAGTTTGATTGGCATGGATTTGTAGGGAAGTTAGTAGCACCACTTGTATCAGCAAGTGATACTCTTCCAAGTGTTTTAATACTTGTAGTTTTAATTACTTTATTCTGGTCATTTGGTATACATGGAGTTTCTATAATAGGTTCTCTTGCAAGACCTTTATGGCTTCAACTTTTAGATGCTAATACAGCAGCTCATGCAGCTGGTGAAGCAATTCCTGGAATAGCAGCAGAACCGTTTTTCCAATGGTTTATATGGATAGGTGGATCAGGAGCAACAATAGGATTGGTTATTGTTATGGCATTTTGTTGTAAATCAGTTTATGGTAAGCAGATGGGGAAAGCAGCACTTGTACCGGGAATATTTAATATAAATGAACCAGCTATTTTTGGAGCACCTGTTGTGTTAAATCCTATTCTTATAGTACCGTTTATTGCAACACCTATGGTTCTTGCTACAATTGCTTGGTTTGCAACATCTATGGGATTAGTCAATAGTGTAGTTGTTTTAGCACCTTGGACACTTCCGGGACCAATAGGAGCATTCTTAGCGACAGGAGGAGATTGGAGAGGGGCTGTCTTAAATATAATTTGTATAATTATTTCGGTAATTATGTATTATCCTTTTGTTAAGTTATACGATAAGAAGTTATTAGCAGAGGAACAAGGAGTAGCAGTAGAAAATAAATAAATTATTAGAAAAGGGGAAGAAGAGCTGTCTTCTTTCTCTTTTAAAATTTAGGGGGAAGAAAGATGTTTGGAATATCAATTTATCCAGAAAAAAGTAGTATAGAGGAAATTTTAAATTACATAGAAAGAGCTGAAAAGTATGGTTTTAAAAGAATTTTTTCATGTCTTTTATCAGTGAACGCATCAAAAGAAAAAATAAAGGATGATTTTATAAAAATAAATACTTTTGCTAAAGAACTTGGTTTTGAGGTTATAGTTGATGTAAGCCCAAGAGTGTTTAATGAACTTGGAATTTCATACAATAATCTTAGTTATTTTAAAGAAATAAATGCGGATGGAATAAGATTAGACATGGGATTTGGTGGAAGTGAAGAATCAATAATGACTTTTAATGAAGAGAATCTTTTAATAGAAATAAATATGAGTAATGATACTCATTATTTAGAAACTATAATGGATTATATGCCAAATAAAAAAAGACTTATAGGTTGTCACAATTTCTATCCACATGATTATAGTGGGCTTACTTTAGAGCATTTTAGAAAGTGTACACAGAGATTTAAAAATTATGGGCTTAGAACAGCAGCGTTTATAACAAGTCAAAATGAAAATACTTTTGGACCATGGCCAGTAACAGAAGGACTTCCAACACTTGAAATGCATAGACATTTACCTATAGAGGTTCAAGCTAAACATTTAATAGCAATGGGGGATATTGATGATATTATAATTTCAAATTGCTATCCTAGTGAGGAAGAACTATGTAAGTTATCAGAAATTAGTAAAGATATGATAACTTTTAAAGTAGAAACTATAGAAAATTTACCAGAGGTTGAAAAGAATATAATTTTTGATATGATGCATTTTAATAGAGGGGATATATCGCAGGCATTTATAAGGTCAACTCAAAGTAGGGTTAAATACAAGGGGCACAATTTCGAAATATATAATCGAGTTGATATAAAGCGTGGAGATATAATTATAGAAAGTAGTGAATATGGTCATTATGCAGGAGAAATTCAAATTGCAAAAATAGATATGAAAAATAGTGGGAAAAGTAATGTGGTTGGAAAAATTTCAGAGGAAGAACATTTTCTAATTGATACTATAGAACCTTGGCAGAAATTTAGATTTATATAAATTAATAGAACACACGAATGGGGGATAATTATGAGAAGTATTAATTTAGATATTTTAACAACGGAGATGAGAAATGAAAATACATTAGATATAGACACAATATCAACATTAGAAATGGTTAAAAAAATGAATAATGAGGATAAAAAAGTTGCAATAGCAGTAGAGTCAGAATTACCTAAAGTAGCTAATGCAATAGATGAAATTTTGAAGGGGATGAAAAAAGGTGGACGACTTATTTATATAGGCGCAGGAACTTCTGGAAGACTTGGAATTCTTGATGCATCAGAATGTCCACCGACATTTGGTGTTTCAGATGAGTTGATAAAAGGCATTATAGCAGGTGGAACAGATGCTATATTTAAAGCTAAAGAAGGTGCCGAAGATTCAAGGGAGCAAGGAGAATTAGCGTTAAAAGAAATAGATGTGAGTTATGTTGATACTATAGTAGGAATTGCAGCTTCTGGAAGGACACCGTATGTTATAGGGGCTTTAGAGTATGCAAATAGTATAGGAGCTACAACAATAGCTATTTCATGCAATAAAAATTCAGAGATTGGAAAGGTAGCTGATATAGATATAGCACCAAAGGTAGGAGCAGAAGTAATTACTGGGTCTACTAGATTGAAGGCAGGAACAGCTCAAAAATTAGTTTTAAATATGTTATCTACTGGAATAATGATAAAACTAGGCAAAGTTTATAGTAATTTGATGGTAGATGTGAGATCTAGTAATGAAAAATTAACACAGAGGAGTAAAAAAATACTTTGTGAAGCAACTAATATTTCATATGAAGAGGCTGAAGAACTTTTAATAAAAACAGATTTTGATGTTAAATTAGCTATTTTTATTAAATTATCTAGTTTGGATATAGATGAAGCTAGAGAAAGATTAGATATTTGTGATGGTTATATCAGTAAGGGGTTAGAGAAAGATTTTTAAGTATAAAAGAGGTTATATCAATTGATATAACCTCTTTTAGGTAATAGATTACTTATAATCTATTACTTTTTGAATTTCCAATTTAAATTAATATTTTAGTAACTATGTAAAGTATTAATTTTTATATGAATTGTTTTCTGGCCCAGATTGAGCATATTGCATCTATCTAGAAGTTAGTTTTCTACAGTCTGTTTTTTGTATATAACAGGGGGAATAAAGTAAAAAAACTAACTACATAGATAGAGTAAATTTTTTATATTAAACTAATTTAAAACCCCATTACTCCTGAAAATATTCCTTTTGAAGAAATACTTTTTTGAAGATTTTCTAAGTGTGTTTTAATTTTTGATTTTTGTGCTGAGCTAAGCTTTGTATTAGCTTCAACTTTGGATTCTTTTTGAGTTATTTTATTTGCCATAGTTTTTTGTATTTGAGATTCAGTTTGACCTTCGTTTAAAGCTTTTTGAATCCAACCTACATTTGAAATATGTTTAAATGCAGGATTATTATTTATTTTATTTTCAATGTGTTTTTCAATTTTAGGTAAGTTTGCAGATTTTATTTTACCTTCTTTTGCAAGAGTTTGAACTTTAGCATCCGCTTGTTTTACTAAATTCTGCTTGATTTGAGGAACTGTCATTCCATTATCAATATCTTTTCTTATTTTATTGACCATACCTTCATTTAAGAAAATTCCATTTCCTTTTGATAGCTCAGTTTTCAATGTATTTTCAATGTTAGTTGCTTTTTCTTGTGTTATTTTATGTTGTGACACTAAATTATTGAGTTCAGATGTTTTAGTAGCTAGGAAACTTTGTGTAGCTTCTTGAAGAGTTTTTTCAGAGTTTAACTCTTTAGCTATGTTCTGATTTACAACAATTCCTCTTAAGATATCAGCTTTTTGCATATGAGCGGCAAAATCTTTTTCTATTTGAGTAGCTTTATCTTGAGATATTTTTTTTGATGCAACTCGTTTCGCCATATTAGAATTAAATGTTGATGTTAGGGAGTCTTTTATTTGCGAAACAGTTTGACCTTTTTCAAGATCAGTTTTAACTAATTTTTTATCAACATGAAATCTTCTATGTTCATTCTTATGTTCACCTTTACTATTGTTTGTGCTAGTTTGTGCTTTGGTTGTAGAATTGCTAGCAGTCGAATTAGTTGCTGAACTTGGTGATGATAACAGAGTATGATTAGATATTACTGTTTTAGAAGGCTTGGTATTTGAGTTTGTTATAGCAACAGCACTAGTACCAACGCCTCCAAGCATAGCCCCAGCCATTAAAAGGCTGACTAATTTTTTATTCATTTTTCCACCTCATTATTATTTAAATCTTTTTTTATTTGATATAGTGGATTAATATGGGAGAGCATAATTCACCATATCTTTAATTTTTAATATTTATGTTTTTGCTTACAAGCTATATAATAACGAGGCAAAATATAATAAGAATGAAAGCCTAATGAATTTGTTATGAAGAAAAAAACAATTTAGATATGGAAAAAAATAAAAGGGTAAAAATTTTGCACATTTTAAAAATTTGTGATAGAATTAAATCATAAACATAAACATGGGTATGTAACTAAAGATAATGGAGATGATTTTAATGTTAGATCAAAAGACAATAGACATAGTAAAAAGTACAGTTCCAGTATTAAAAGAACACGGAGTTGAGATTACTACAGTATTCTACGAAAATTTATTTAAGGAACACCCAGAAGTAGCACCAATGTTTGATATGGCAAAGCAAAGAACTGGTGAGCAACCAAAAGCTCTTGCTATGAGTATTCTTGCTGCTGCTGAAAATATTGATAATTTAGAAGCTATTTTACCAGTAGTAAATAAAATTGGTAAAAAGCATGTAAATGTAAATGTAAAACCTGAACACTATCCAATAGTTGGACAAGGTGTATTAAGTGCTATTAAAATAGTTTTAGGCGATGCTGCGACTGATGAAGTTATCGAAGCATGGGGTAAAGCTTATGGTGAAATAGCAAAAGTATTTATCGATGTAGAAAAAGATATGTACGCAGGTAACTAATTTAAAAATAACTATAAAAATATATTATATATTGGATTTTTTGAAATATTTCAAAAAATCCAATTTTTTTTATATCTTTATTTAGTAGTTAATATTTTTAGTTTGATATTATGTATATGGGATATATGTGATATGCAAATATTTATTTTTAATTATATGAAATTTTGCATTGATTTGTAGTTTTAACTTAATTTGAATTAAGTCTACGTTTATAAAGTAGAATAAAAAATATTAAATCATCAATATATTAGAAAACATGCTAATAATTGCAAATTTATAGAAATATAAAATTCTGTTTTTAATAAGTTTTTATATTTGAAAAATTTGAGGTTCGGTTGTAGACTTAAACAAAGCATTTTAGCGAGGAAACTAGCTATTAGATTATTGGCTTTAAAAAGGAGAGTTTTATGGATACGGAAGATCATTTAGAGAAAAGACAAGATGAAAATATAATAATTATAAGTAATCTTAGAAAGTCTTACGATAAAGGTGAAGTATTAAAAGGAATAAATCTTGAAATTACAAGAGGGGAGGTAATAGGATATATAGGTAGCAATGGTGCTGGTAAATCTACTACTGTAAAGTTAATGCTAGGTCTTGTAGATGAATATTCGGGAGATATAAATATATTTGGGAAAAATATAAAAGATGGTATTGAATATAAGAGACGAATAGGTTATGTGCCAGAAGTAGCAGATCTTTATGATGCTTTAACACCTAGAGAATATTTTAGGTTCTTAGGAGGATTATATGGAGTTGCAGAGGCAGATATTGATAAAAGAGGACTTGCTATGATGGATATTTTTGGAGTGAAAGATGTTTATGATTCTAGAATAGCATCATTTTCAAAAGGGATGAGACAAAAAACAGTTATAGTATCAAGTCTTATACATAATCCTGATATTTTATTTTTTGATGAACCACTTACTGGGTTAGATGCAAATTCAGTAATGATATTTAAGGATATTATTGTCTCTTTAGCTAAGAAAGGGAAAACAATTTTTTATTCATCTCATATTATGGAGGTTGTTGAAAAAATAAGTAATAGGATAATTCTTTTAGACCAAGGAGAAGTTAGAGCAGATGGAACAATAGAAGAGTTAAAGAATATGTCACAAGAAGGATCTCTTGAAAGTATATTTAGTAAACTTACTGGGTTTACTAATCATGAAGAACGATCTAATGACTTCTTGTCTGTATTGGAGGATTAAAATATGAAAAATTATTTATCCTTAAGATTTTTAGATTTATTTAAATTTGTTTTTCCAAGAGATATTGATTATCCAACATTAAGAAGAATATTACAATTGAAAATGTTACTTGATTCTAGGTCTAGTACTAATTCAAATTTAACTAGTTTAGTAAGTAAACGTTCCTTGATAGGAAGAATGATGTCTAGCGAAAGAAAGAGTAAGAGAGAGAGAAACAAAACATATTTATATGCGATTTTATATTTAGTGTTAGGTGGCTTTTACTCTTTGATTTTTTTAGCACCTCTTAGCGAGTCAACATCTGTTGGAATAGTAATTACTTTATTTATGATTTTTTTAAGTCTTAGAATTATTACTATATTTTCAACTTCTATTTTAAATACGACGGATGCTAAAATGTTATTGCCAAGACCTGTTGATAAAAAGACACTTTCTGTAGCAAGAGCAATATATTCTGTTTACTATATAGCTGTATTATCAATTGCAATGATGATTATACCTATAATAGTATGTGGACTAGTATTTTCTGTAGTGGCAGGAGTGATTTTATTTGGCGAAACTATATTAGTAGCTATGTTTATAGTAGGAATAGTAGCAGTGTTATATTATTTTGTGCTTAAATATTTTGATGGAGAAAAATTGAAAGATGTTTTAACTCTAGTGCAAGTTTTAATAGCAGCACTAATTTTTATTTTAAGTCATTTTGCATATTTACTAGAGGCGGGGATGAGGAGACTAAATGATGTTAGTTTTCATGCTTGGTTTTTAATAGCACCAACATATTGGTTTGCTGCTCCATATGATTTATTAGAAGGCAATATAACTGTATATAACATAGCAGGTACTGTAATATGCGTTGCATTACCAATATTAATTATAGCAATATATATAAATAGACTTGAGAGGTTTGAGGAGTATTTAGCTAAATTAGATAAGGTAAGTAAGGGGAAACTAAAGAAAAAGAATTCTCTAAATGCTTTTATAAAACGTATTGTTTGTAGGAATGAAGAGGAACAAATTTTCTTTGATTTTTCAGCTTCTATTATGAAAAATGAAAGAGAATTTAAGAAAAAAGTTTATCCTCAAATTATACAAGGAATAATATCTCCAATATTTTTCATGTTTATATTTTCTCAAAATCAAAGTTTGAAAAGTATAAGAAGTGGTTATTGGTTCTTAGTATTTTATCTAGGGTCAATAACTATCGTAGGAATAAGCTATATGATTAAATATTCAGCTAGTAACAAAGGGGCTTGGATATATAATGTAGTGCCTTTAAAGGAGGAGAGTTCAGTGTATACTGGAGCTTTAAAAGCCTTTGCAGCTAAGTTTATTATTCCTGTATTAGTAATTTATTTTATTATTATAGTAATATTCTTTGGTGTTGATAGAATACCAGATGCAGTTTCAATAATGGCAGTAACTTTATTTGCAATCCCTATTAATTATAAATTTTCTGCTAAAACATTGCCTTTTTCTGTATTTACAAATGATAGAGTGAAAGGGCGAATGGGGAAAGGTCTTGTTGTTACAGTTACAATAATTGGAGCAGCTATAATACAATTCTTATTTGATTATTTTATACCATTTGGTTCATATATATTTATGGTAGTATCTGTAATAGGATGTAGTTTGATTTGGAGAAAGATTTTTGAATAAAAATTAATAGCTATCGAGCTTTGTGGCTCGATAGCTATTTTTGTATTTAATATTAATAATCTTAAATAATATAAACAAAATTTAGTAACTTAATATCTATTCGATAATAGTCCCAATTTCTTGTTTAACACCAGCAACAGCACTGTTTAAGTCTGTTATAATACTGATTTTATCATCGGCAAATTTAGAAAAACTTATAGCTGCTTCTACTTTTGGAAGCATTGAACCAGGTTTAAAATCTCCTGTTCCTATATGATTTTCAATTTTTTCAGCCTTAATTTTTCCTAGGGCTTCTTGATTCTCTTTTCCAAAGTTAATATAAACGTTTGGAACTGCTGTTAATATCATTAGAATATCAGCATCTAAAGACTTAGCAAGTAAAGCTGCGGCAAAATCTTTATCAATAACTGCTGGAACTCCTGTTAAAGTATTATCTTTTCTAGTAACAGGGATTCCTCCACCACCACATGTTATTACAATAGTTTCATTTTCTACTAAAGTATTAACTGTGTTAAGTTCTATAATTTCCTTTGGTTTTGGAGAAGCAACGACTTTTCTGTATCCACGACCTGCATCTTCCATTACTGCAATGTTTTGAGACATTAAGATTTCAGCTTCAGCTTTGTCCATAAATCTTCCAATAGGTTTAGTTGGATTGTTAAATGCTGAATCATTTTCATCAACTTCTATTTGAGTTAAGATAGAAACAACATTTTTATTAATAGATCTATTTAATAGTTCTTCGCGTAACGCATTTTGAAGATCGTAGCCTATATATCCTTGACTCATAGCATCATAATCTGCTAAAGTAATATCTTTATATTCGGAATTTTCTTTTGCAAAATTATCCATAGCTGTTGATATAAATCCGACTTGTGGCCCATTACCATGAACAATTACAACTTTATAACCAAGTTCAACTACATCAGCAACATTTTTAGCTGCGATTTTGATGAGTTCTTTTTGTTCTTGTGGGTTTTTACCAAGAGCATTTCCCCCTAATGCAATGACGATTTTTTTCATAGAAACACCTCTTAATAAAATTATACTAAATGAGTAACTATTTTGGACAGTTAATCATTTAGTATAATTTTAGCGATTTATGAATAGTTGCACAAGTCATAATTTTAAACTTTTCAATTAGCATATAAAATATACTTAATTAAAATTAAATTTTCAATTTGACACGAATAATTTAATGAGTTTATTATTTTAATTTTGTGTTTATACTATTGACAGAGATTTTTAAGACAAAAAGAATAGTTATCTAGAGGCGAACTAGATAACTATTCTCTTTCATTTTAAACGGATTAGTTTAGTGTTAAATAAGTAATAATGAATTTTGATATTCTAAAATTTATATTAAGAATCTTTAGCTTGCTTTAGGAGTAAGGCGTTTTCTCCCAAGGGGTGTTAAACAAGCTTTATCAATTTCTTTATCTATATATGTTAAAGAAATTAGATCTTTTAAGTTTAATCCATGGAAAGCTACAATAACATCACGCTCTGAAATCTTTCCATGGAAACTTGCTAATATTCCTCTATAGCTCATATTTTGATGTAACATTTCTAAAATTCGATTTTCTAAATTATACATAAAATCATCTCCTAAACGATTACATATGATTTAAAGAATAATAGTACCGATTTTTTGATTTACAGCATCAAGGGCATTATCTAAATCAGTTATAATACTGATATTTTTATCTGCATGTTTAGCAAAACTAATAGCTGCTGCTACTTTAGGAAGCATTGAACCAGCTTTAAAATCTCCGGTTTCTATGAAAGATTCTATTTTAGAAGCTTCAATTTTTCCAAGAGCCTCTTGGTTTTCTTTTCCAAAGTTAATATAAACATTTGGAACAGCAGTTAATATCATTAAAATATCTGCATCTAAAGATTTTGCAAGTAATGAGGCAGCAAGATCTTTATCAATAACAGCAGAAACACCGTTTAATGAATTACCGTCTTTTACAACAGGAATACCACCTCCGCCACATGCTATTACAATAGTTTCTTTAGCAAGAAGTGTGTTTACTACATCAAGTTCAATAATTTCTTGTGGTCTTGGTGAAGCAACAACTTTTCTATACCCACGCCCTGCATCTTCTATGACAGGAATATTTTTTTCAGAAAGTTTATCAGCTTCTTCTTTACTCATAAATCTTCCTATTGGTTTAGTTGGGTTATTAAATGCAGGGTCATTTTTATCAACAGCTACTTGGGTTAATATAGAAACTACATTTTTGTTTATTGTTCTATTCAAAAGTTCTTCTCTTAGACTATTTTGAATATCGTAGCCAATGTATCCTTGGCTCATAGCGTCACATACTGATAATGGACAATCTTTGTATTCAGGATTATTTTTTATAAAGCTGTCCATTGCCGTAGCTATAAGACCTACTTGTGGACCATTACCATGAACGACCACAACTTGATAACCAGCTTCTACAATATCAACAACATTTTTTGCAGCAATTTTAATGAGTTGTTTTTGTTCTTCTAAATTTTTGCCAAGGGCATTACCACCTAGTGCAATAACTATTTTTTTCATAAGAAACACCTCGTAATAAATTATGATAGATAATTAATTGAATTTAAGAGTGGCTATTTATTAATTATAACTTTAACTATTGCTAACACTTGTACAGGAGTCGAGTAATAGAGTTAAAAGTTATATAAATAGCCACAAGATAAAGTTAATAGAATAAATTATTTCATTTTTCTAGGAGTTCCTTTATCTTTTAATTCTTGTAAAACTTTTTGTGGATCTTGTATTTTACTAAGGAAAATCATTGCAGCTATGATATAAGGTTTGAAACCAGCTTCTTTGTAAAGAGGTTCTCTATATCTATCAAACACAGATGCTTCAACTTCTCCTCTTTCACAACTTACACCAGATATATCTGCTGGTAAGCAGTGAAGATATAATGCATTTCCATTCTTAGTTGTTTTCATAAGTTCTTCTGTACATTCCCAATCTTTATGATTAGCATTTTGAGCAAGAAGTCTTTTTTCAAGTTCATCTATGCCATCAAAATCTCCTTTACCATAGAGTTCTGTACGTTCTTCCATAGCAACAAAAGGAGCCCAACTTTTAGGGTAGACAATGTCTGCATCTTTGAATGCTTCTGCCATTGAGTTAGTTTTAGTGAATGAACCACCAGATCTTTTAGCATTTTCTTTAGCTACTTCTTCAACTTCACTCATAACTTCATATCCTTCAGGGTGTGCAAGTACAACATCCATTCCGAATCTAGTTAATAAACCAATTATACCTTGAGGAACTGAAAGTGGTTTACCATATGAAGGGGAGTAAGCCCATGTCATAGCTACTTTTTTTCCTTTTAAGTTTTCTATTCCACCAAATTCATTAATTAAGTGAAGGGCATCTGCCATTGCTTGAGTTGGATGATCTATATCACATTGTAAGTTTACTAAACTTGGAATTTGTTTTAAAACTCCATCTTTATAACCTGATCTAACAGATTCAGAGAAATCTCTCATATATTTATTTCCTTTTCCGATAAACATATCGTCTCTGATACCTATTACATCAGCCATGAATGAAATCATGTTAGCAGTTTCTCTTGCTGTTTCACCATGGGCAACTTGTGATTTTTTCTCATCTAGATCTTGTACTTCTAAACCAAGTAAGTTACAAGCAGATGCAAAGCTGAATCTAGTTCTTGTTGAATTATCTCTAAATAATGAAATTCCAAGCCCGCTATCAAATATTTTAGTTGAAACATTATGTTCTCTAAGATTTCTAAGAGCTTCAGCAACTGTGAATACAGCTTCTAATTCATCATTGCTTTTTTCCCATGTTAAGAAAAAGTCATTGTTGAACATATTTTCAAAGTTAAGATTGTCTAGTGTTTCTATGCATTTTTCGAAATTTTCCATTTTAATCTACCTCGTTCCACTTAATTATAAATTTAATACTAATTTTCTAATTATTTATCACAATAAACTGTTGGAATAGCTGAGTAAACAGCTGCACATTTAACTAAATCTTCTTTCCAAGTTTTTTCGTTAGGAGCATGAGCTTCTTCTTCTTTACCAGGTCCAAATCCTATACAAGGAATATTGAATCTACCCATTATAGATACACCATTAGTTGAGAATGTCCATTTATCAACTTTTGGAGTTCCGTACATTCCTTCGAAAGCTTTTACAGCAGCTTTAGTTGCAGCATGTTCTTCTGGAAGAACCCATGCAGGGAAGTAACACTCAGTTGGGTATGTGTAATTTTTCCAGCTAGGTCTAGCGTAGTCGTACATAGTAACTACACCATTATATTTTTTAACGAATGGTAATTCTCTAATTTCATCTAGAGCAGATTCAAATGTTTCACCATTTGTAAGTCTTCTATCAAGTGATATAGCACACATATCTGCTACAGCACATCTTGATGGAGAACTAAAGAATATTTCAGAAACAGTTACAGTTCCTTTTCCTAAGAATGGATCATAGTGTAAATTATCATTTAACACTCTAATTTCTTGAAGAATATCAGCCATTTTATAAATAGCGTTATCTCCTCTTTCAGGAGCAGAACCGTGACATGAAATACCTTTAACTTCAACTCTGATTTCCATACGTCCACGTTGTCCTCTATATATATTACCGTTTGTAGGTTCTGTTAAAACTACAAATTCAGGTTTAATTTTTTTCTCTTTATAAAGGTATTGCCAGCAAAGACCATCACAATCTTCCTCTTGAACAGTACCAGTTACTAAAACTGTATATTTATCTGATAAAAGACCTAAGTCTTTCATTATTTTTGCACCATATGTTGCACTAACGATACCACCAAGTTGGTCAGAAGTACCTCTACCACCTATTTCTGTATCATTTTCATATCCTTCATAAGGATCAAATTTCCAGTTACTAATTTCACCAACACCTACAGTATCGATATGTCCATCAAATGCTATAAGTTTTTCTCCTTTTCCCATATAGCCAAGTACATTTCCCATTTCATCAATTTCAACTTTATCGAATTCTAAAGTTTCCATCTCTTTAGCTATTCGTTTAACAACGCCTTCTTCTTGTGCGCTTTCACCAGGGATAGCAACTAGGTCTCTTAAAAATTTAGTCATATCTTTTTGGTAAGATTCAGCTTGTTTTTTTATATCTTTAAAGTCCATAATAAATTCCTCCTAGGTAATTTTAAGTAATGATTGATTTTAATGCCTATATATTAGTCTTCTTTAATTTTTTCTAGTATAGTTTTTCTAAGAACTAAAATTTGAGATGTTCCATCATGTATGTTAATTACAAAATCTCCATCTTTATTTTCTTTAAGAAGTTTTAACATAGGGAGCTTGTACATTCTATTGAAAACAGCTTCGTTATTTTCTATAGTGTAATAAACTCTGAATGAGACTCCTTTGATTTGAATATCTTTTGTTAATTCTCTAGTACTCATTTTAATCAACTCCTGTCTGTTGGATTGCCTAAAATATATCACTTAGTATTTTAAAATACAAACGGTATAAGACTTAGGATTATCATTTTTTAGCATATAATTTTGTTAGTTTAATAGAAAAAAAATACATGATATTCAAGTTATTTAAAAATGACATTGATAATTTATTAACAAAACAAAAATTGTAATAAATTTCATTTAAATGTAATCGAAACCATTTATCATATGATTATAAAATTGATATAAGAGTGAGAAATTGAAAAAAATAAACTTCTATAGTATAGTAATTTATTAATTTGATATAAAATGAATCATTTTATTAATTAAAAGTTTTTATATGTATATTAACAACTTGTTTTATATACTTCATATAATAAAATAGTAACAATAATTTTTAAGAGGGTTTTATGAAACAAAAGGGAATTTTAAAAATACACGCTTTAATAGATGACACATATATCCCAGTTGAAGGTGTTACAATTAAAATTATAAAAGCTGATAGAAGCTTTAATAACGTAGAAGAGATTAAAGAAGTTGTAACAAATGACCACGGAATTGTTTCTAGCATAGAGTTAGATACTTTTTACAAGCCAACTGATCAAACAAATACTACTAACGATTTTCCATATGGTATCTATAATTTGATTTGTTCTAAAGAAGGGTTTAAAACATATGTTGTAAAAGGAGTACAAGTTTTTGAGAATAGGGTAGCAATTCAATATTGTAGAATGGAAAAAGGCGATGAAGGAAATTGTGGCATAAGAGAAGTTACTATACCAGAGCATAAACAAGTAAATCAGGAATGCTCTAAATGTTCAAACGTAGACTTTAGTACAAAGTTCAAAGAAATAACTGTTAAAAAGACAGAAAAAGTTAAAGAAAAGCCAAAAAAACAAACAAAGAAAGGGTATAGAGTTTTAAGTCAGCCAGAAGTTCCACAGTATATAACAGTTCATGCAGGTGCACCAACTAATTCAGAGGTTCCTAATTATACAGTTAATTTTGTTGATTATATAAAAAATGTTGCTAGTTCAGAACTTTATTCAACTTGGGATTCAGATTGTTTAAGAGCTAATATTTATTGCATAGTATCTTTTGCATTGAATAGGGTGTATACAGAGTGGTATCCATCAAGAGGCTATGATTTTGATATCACAAATGATACAGGTTATGATCAAGCTTTTGTGTATGGTAGAACAATTTACAATTCTATTAGTGTAATTGTAGATCAATTATTTTCAACTTATATAGAAGTTCAAGGAACTAACTATCCTATGTTTTCACAATTTTGTAATGGAACAACCTCTGTATGCCCAGGATGGCTTAGCCAGTGGGGAAGTGAATATCTAGCAAGTCAAGGATACACTCCATATGAAATTTTAACTTATTATTATGGAAATGATTTAAATCTCGTAACAGCTGAAATAATCAATGGATATCCAGAATCTTATCCTGGCTATTATTTAACATTATGGACAAGTGGGGAGCCAGTAAAAATTAAGCAAGCACAGTTAAATAGAATTGGTCAAAATTATCCTTCAATAAGCCAATTAGTTGTAGATGGAATTTATGGACCAAAAACAGAAGCCGCAGTTAAAATATTTCAAGGAATTTTTAATATTCCAGAAACAGGGATTGTAAATTATGGAACTTGGTATGCTATTTCAAGAGTTTATGTAGGCGTAACAGGCGAAGCTAATTAGTTAAATATGTAATATATAATAAGTTTAAATTTCACAGTTTAAATGTGAAATTTAAACTTAAATCTATATAAAAAGCCACTAAAAGAAAAATATACAATATTCAATAAGTTTACAAAAATTTAAATAATTTTATTTTTCTTAGGGAAATATATTTAAGAAATAATAGTAATAAGTTTAGAAAAATAAGATTATAAATAAGCTTTTAATTAGGTCTTAATTGAAAATTGACATTTTTGCTTTATAATATATAATATACATACTAAAATATGTATAATTTGTTAGCAAGTATAGATTAATTAAATATAGATTTAATTGATAAGCTAGTACTTATTTAGAATCTATTTTTTTATCTGATAGCTAGTATTTTTAATATTTATATTGAATTTAGATATAGAATAAAAATTTCATGCTTTTAGATAATTTCGACTAAGTATTTAGATAGAAGCAAGATTCTATCTGAATTAAGTCTGCATTTATACGATAATCTAATAAGGAACTAATTATCAATTAAAAACATTAAAATTATTAGAGAGGTGTATTATAAATGATTAGTGGTGACTTATTGCCCGGGATACTAAATATAGAAATTTCAAATCAGACGCAAGAGGACTTAAAGGATATCAAAGTAGATTATTCTGCGGGTTGTGGAAGTAGAATGTGTATGATTGAAAAAATCAAACCAGGTGATAGTAAACTAGAAACAATTTCAACAAAAGATATTTTTGATCAGAGAGATTTAAGAATCACAGTTGATGGCCAAGAGCCACATATTTTCTATGAAAATATTAGAAATGACTTATCAGGAAGAATTTATTTAGACATTAAGAAGGTTACAAATAATGATGAAATGCAATTTACAGTAACTTATGAAGATAAATTCTAGTTTGAATTAAAAAAACAGAGTAGTATAAGCTTTTTTATTTAGATAAGCAACTTTAAGAAGTATAAAAATTATACTTTAAAAAGTTGCTTATTTTTTATAATAATATTATTCGATAATTACAAATGCAAGGTAATAAGTAGCTCTTACAAAACCAGCATATTCTTTGCTTGTGGTTTCAGAAAAGGAGTAGTTTTTATCATAATAATCTAATAAGTCTTTAGTAACATATGGTGTGATGTATTGAGAGAGTATATTACTATTAGCACCTATAGCTTTAATAGCTTTTAAAAAAGATAGAGCATTTTTAAAGTATTCTATATATGATAAATGACTTATTTGCTTGAACTCAAAGTTTTTAAAAGTACTATGGATAATTTCTTTAAGACTTTCTATAGAATAATAATTTCTATTTTGATTTACAGATATATTATTTTTTGTGAATGCAAAATTAAGGGAATTATCTAGTTCTTTAAAAGTGCCATCAGTAAATGTTGCGAAGGCAAGAACACCATCAACAGCTAATCTGTTTTTTAATGTTTCTAACAAATCACAAAGGTTAGATATCCATTGTAATGTTGCACTAGATATTATTAAATCAAACTCTTCAATAGGACAAAACTCTTCAATATCAGCATGAATAAAAGTAATACTCGGATTATTATTAACTTTATTTTTAGCTATAATAATCATTTCAGAGCTAATATCAATAGTTGTTATGTTAGCGCTTGGAAATAATTCAATAAGTTTAGTTGTTAGAAGCCCAGTTCCAGTTCCAATTTCCAAAATCTTTTGAAAGTTTTTTCTAGGAAGTTGGTTAATTAGAGTATTAATCATTTCTTTTTGCACATTAGCATTTTCATCATAAGTTTTTGATCCCTTAGAAAACTTTTTTTCTATATCATTTTTCATTATTTCTCCTTAGTGAGCATTGTAAAATAACTTTATTCACTAAAGTTCACCACCTTTCAAGAATTTTGAAATTTCATCAGCACATTTTTTTGCATTAGTGTAAAAGGGAATATGAAATTCATTCTCTAATATGCAAAAATGTTTTTTAGAGTTTAAATTTTCGAAGATATATTTAGACTGTTCTAAATTTGATATAGTATCATTTGTTCCATGAATAAGTAAAACAGGACATTCTATATTACTAAGCGTATGTCTTGAATCCTTAATTTTAAGATATTCAAGACCAAAATTTAGAGCTGTAATATTTTCAATTTTAAAGTTGTTTGCAGTAAAAGGATAATCAGAATTTCCAGTCATAGTATTATTAAAATCGTTAATAACACTAGAAAAATCAAGTAATAATTTATCTTGCATTCTAGAAATAATTCTTTCATTCCATCCAATTTTGAAATCCTTGCTACGACTAAATTTACTCATAGAAGATATTAAGGTTAATGTGTCTATTTGTTTTTTATAGTCTAAATAGTTATCAATTATTGCAAGCCCACCGAGTGACCAAGCAACAACATTAACTTTGCCAGTAAATAGACTAAAAGTATCTCTTAGTTTTAATTGTAAGTTTTCTTCATTTTCTGAATCATTAAAATCTATATATACGATATTATTTCCATTTAATTCTGTAATTAATCTTTCAAAATAAATCTTTTGACTTGCCCAGCCACCTATAATTAAAAAGTTTTGTTTCATTTTTCTCCTCCAAAGGAATTATTTTAATTAATAAAATTTATAGTATATTATAATATTTATTTTATTTTAAATTAATTTGATTTAGGAATATATATATTTTTATTAAGTTTAAATGACTTTTTCAATTTAAAGGTTTGCAAGTATAAGTTTGAATCATAAATTCTAATATAATAACAATAAACTTAAAAGAATTAAGAATAAGTTTATAAAGTCAAAAAATTTAAATGTTTTTAAAAGTAAGTTTTAGGGAGAGGTTATGCAAGTGAATCATACAATTCTTGAGAAAAGAGAAATTAGAGATGTATCCTTTAAAAATGATAAGAAAAAAATACTAGTATTAAAAATGAAAACATTAAGAACAAGATTAATACTAAGAAAAGCAAGCCTATTAAAAACATGGGCTAATGTTTTAGGCATTTTGGGTTTGGTAGCACTAATGTTTTGGGGAAGTTTATTTATTTAACTTAAAGTTAAGAGTAATAGAAATTTTAAGTAAGAAGTTTATGCTATTAAATTATAAATAGCTTAGATATATAGCAATTATAATAAAATAAATTATAAAAATACACAAGGCCTTGATAATTAAAAGTGCTAATAAACACTTTAATTACAAGGCCTATATGCTGTAGAGTTTAAATTTTTGCTATTCCGTTTTCATCAATTTTAATTCCTTGAATTGTTGTATTTTGTGCTAGTGAACCATCTTCAAACATATAATGCCAATTGTTACCTATTTGGTGCCAACCTTCTTTATACATTTTTCCACTTGAATCTAAGTAATATATGTTTTCAGAAAGTTTAAGCCAACCGGTTTGCATAACGCCATTTGAATTCAGGTAATACCATTCATTATCTATAAGTTGCCAATCTTTTTGCATAACACCACTTGAATTCAAGTAATACCACTCATTATTTATAAATTGCCATCCTTTTTGCATAACACCATTTGCGTGCATATAATACCATTCACCATCTATAAGCTGCCATCCTTTTTGCATAACACCATTTGCATGCATATAATACCATTCACCATCTACAAGTTGCCAACCCGTTTGCATAGCACCATTTGCGTGCATATAATACCATTCGCCGTCTACAAGCTGCCAACCGGTTTGCATTACACCAGTTGAATCCATATAATACCATTGATTGTCTACAAGTTGCCATCCCGTTAACTTTTCACCAGTCCACGTATTTAAATAATACCATTCGTTATTAACCATCTTCCAAGTTATTATATCACCATCAACTATTACTTCTTGTCTAATTGTATTTCTTATTTCATTTAAAGGATAGTTCTTTCCAGGACAGTCTGTTGGCATTAGCTCTCCATGCCCGTTGATAGTATCTATATCATATTTTTGTCTTAAATATTTAGATAATTTAATTACGGCTTCTTTTTGTACTAAGTTCATTGTTTCTGAGCCATATTTACCTTCAACTGCAATTCCTAAGCTACCGGTATTAAAGCCTTTAGCATGAGCTCCTATTGCATTTTCAGGTCGTCCTCTAAATATTTCCCCTTTTTTATTTATATAAAAATGATATCCAATTCCACTCCAACCGTTGGCTAAATGCCATGAATGTACATCTTCTACTGGGATATTAGAGTTTGGTCTGCTTGCTTCTATATGATGTAATACTAATTGTTTTGGTTTATTAGTTAAATCAAGCTCATCATTCCATTGTAAGTTTTTGTCTTTTATTATTAAGCCATTTCCATAGTTTGTTTCCGTTGTTTTAAGGTTTGCTTTTTGTGGATCATTTTGAAACATTTTTTCGGCTCTATCTCTTAATTCAAATGTTATTTCATCATCATCTGAATTAATATCTTCACGTAATTGTATTTTTTGAATTTCGTAATTTGAAGCATTACTAGTATCATTAACAGTTGCTTGAGCCTGTACAGTTCCTAAAAAACTGAATAATCCAATTGCTGCAGTTATAGCTAAAATTTTATAAGTTTTCATATGTCCCCCTCGAGTTGTTGATTTCAAATAAAATATATAACTATACAATATAATAATTTTATTAAGTCGATATTAATCAATAAACAACATTTTTTATACTTTGTAAACCTACTTTAAATTATTTATATGAACTATACAAAACAAATATAAATAATTTTATTTTAAGGCTATAAATTAAGATTGGTTATGAAAATGATTATTAACTATTATTGAAAATATTTATCAATTGTGATATCATTCTTAGGGAAGTTACGAGGGGACTTATTTTCTAGGAGGAACGCAAAATTGAATAATTTAGAACTTAAAGATGAAAGTAGAAGATACCTGCGAAACATTGTATTGTTTGTAGTTGTATACTTCTTAATGGGACTTGTTAAAGGGATTGATGGAGATGGACTAATGAGTTATATACATCTATCAATGCCGACTTTATCTAAAGGGATTTCGATTTATATAGGAATTTCTATGCTTATCATGTTTGTTGCAATCTTACTTGTTGGGAAGTTTGGATTCAAGAAAATGATTGTAGTAATTAATATATTATTTATAATAAGTATGATTTGGCTTATGTTTACGACTAATCAAAATCTTGCTAAAATTTTACTTATATTCATAGAACTTGGCGGAAAAGGTGCAGAAGTTATTATAGCTATTGTTTTAATGGCATACACTAAAAAAGAAACTAGAATTAAGGTGTTTTCATATGCTATATTTTTCAATGTTTTAGGAGAAGCACTTGCAAGTTACTTTGATGGTAAAATTGTAGTTTATAGATTTAAAAGTCTTTTGGGTATAACTTATGATAAAGCTAATGTATTAACAGAGAATGTTAAACATTTTAATCATAGCACAATGTTAGCATATATGGATTCATATAAGTTAATTATTTGGATAGGTGCAATTATTGCAGCAATTATAATACTTTTAGTACTAGTAACAAATGAGGTGGAACTTGATTATAAAAATAGTGTTAATGGTAAAGTTCAAAACTTTAAAGAACATATTAACTTATCAGTATTCAAAAATCCATATATCATAGGTTGGGTAATATTTTCAATCTTAGTTGGACTTGATTCAAATATTGTAACACCACATTTACCTGTGTACTTTAATAGAATATTACACATATCAAGAGGGGCAACATCAACTATAATGTCACTTAAGAGTGTGGGAATGATGGTGTTTGTACTAATAGCACCATATGTAATTAAAAAACTTGGAAAAATAACTTCACTTACAGTCTTTTTATTCCTTGCAGCACCACTTATGGTTCTTCTAGGAGTTGGACAAATATTTGGACCTTATGTATTTATTGCTATGGCAGTATTTGCATTTGGAAGATGGGGACTTACACATGCAACTCATCCAATAACAGAATCGTTCCCATTAACTTTAGTAACCAAAGGTGGACGACCTATATTTTCAGGTATTATAACTCTTATAAATGCTATAGTAGCAATAATAGTAGGATATTGGGCAAAGAATTATCTATATGCAAATCAATCAGGATATCATTTAGCATTTTTCTTAATTGCTATAACATATATTCTAGCAGGAATACTTGCTTTTGCATTATACTATAAGAAATTCAATAGAGCTTAAAATTGATTTAGACAATATTTTTTTAGAATGGATTTTTCAGTAGCTAAAAATTAAATATTTATATATAAACAAAGTAGAGGTTATTCTGCTTTGTTTTTTTTCTCTAGGCAAAATAAAAAAGTTTATTAATATTATTAGATAGTATGTAAAGGGTTAAATATTATAATGTTTTTTATTGAGAAATACAATCATAAAATTAAGTTTTTTTTAAATTTAGAAAGATTTTATTAATTGTTAATTATGGAAAAAATTTTTTCTAAGAATTTTAATATATTGTTTGATATTCAAACGGTTAATATATTAAATTTTTAAATAATTTTTAGAATTTTTTTAGTTAAAAATATAAAAATTTAAACTTTATTTATTTTCCATAAGTGCTAAAATAAGTTTGCTTAAGAAAATAAAAGCAAAGGAGGAATTTTATTATGAAAAACAAAAGATTAATAAGTTTAGTTATAACAGGAGTTATGCTTACAATATTAGGTTCTACTGGAGTAGCAGCAGATCACTCATCAAATTATAAAGTAAATACTAAAAGCAATCATATTTTATTATCACAAAACACAAATAAAGAAGCTGGATGGCAAGAAGCAAATAACAACTGGAAATACTATGAGAATGGACAAGCTGACATAGGGTGGCAACAAATAAACAATACTTGGTATTATTTTAATAATTCAGGAGTAATGCAAACAGGATGGCAACAAATAAATAATACTTGGTATTATTTAAATGGCTCAGGAGCAATGCAAACAGGGTGGCAACAAATAAACAATACTTGGTATTATTTAAATGGCTCAGGAGCAATGCAAACAGGGTGGCAACAAGTAAATAATACTTGGTATTATTTAAATGACTCAGGAGCAATGCAAACAGGATGGCAACAAACAAATGGAAATTGGTATTATCTTGATGCATCAGGAGCAATGCTTGCAAACACTCAAAAAGAAATAAATGGAAATTGGTATACATTCACAAATTCAGGAGCAATGCAAACAGGATGGTATGAAGTTGAAGGTGTGTGGTACTATGCGAATAGCAATGGAGATCTTCAAACAGGTTGGATACAAGATAACGGACAATGGTATTATCTATCTAGCTCACATCAAATGTTAGGAAGACAATGGGCTAACATTAATGGAAGTTGGTATTATTTTAATAATTCAGGAGCAATGCAAACAGGTTGGATTAATACTCAGTATGGATTACACAAAAATGCATGGTATTATTCAAATAGTGAAGGACAAATGCAAACAGGTTGGATACAAGAAAGTGGAAATTGGTATTATATGAATAAAAATGGTATCTGGGAAAAAGATGCGGTTCATACTAATCAACAAGCAGCTACAGAAAATGTGAAAACTGATAGTAATTTAATCGGAACATTATCACAATCTTCAGCAGCTCTTTTAAATACTGGTAAATGGTATATGCCAAATAACGTTCCTTTAAATAATGGAATAGAGTTTGATGGAATTAATACAGAATTTAATACTCAAACTTCTTATACTCCTTCAACTATTTATTTAACAGCTAATGGAACAAATGGATTTAATGCAACAGAGTCTGTAAATGGCAAAGAAGTTGGCGTTTATAAAGATTTTGTTATGACTAAATCAGCACAAAATAATAAATATTTTACAGGAACTTATACTAATTTAGAAACAGGAAAATCACAAATAATGACTATTGATTTTAATTTTAATTTTGTATTATAAAATGAACTAAAATTAAACTCAGATAAAGTTTTTAATTCATCTGAATATTAGATAATATTTATATGAATGTAGTTTTAATAATAAAAGAAGATACTGCAATCCTACTATAAAAAGTAGTGTATTACAGTATCTTCTTTTATTTTAATTTATCTAAAACATTTGAAATTTTATAGTTAGCAAATGTGGTAATATCTTTAATGATTCTATTTATAACAGCGTTATCGTTAGTTTCTATTTCTATAATATAACATCCATCTCCAGCAACTCTATAGGCTTTTTGTATCTCAGGAGTTTTAGTTATAAGGTTTTTTATCCTACTATGGTCAGCGGTAGTCATATAAACTGTTATAAAAGAAGTCGTAGTATTTTCAAGCTTATTTTTATTTATATTAATAGTGAAGTTTTGAATAATATTTTCGTCCAATAACTTATTAACTCGCATACCTATTGCTTGACCAGTCAAGTGCAAACTTTCACCTATTTCTTTAAATGTTATTTTAGAATTAGTTTTTAAATGGTTTAGTATTTTTAAATCAATATCATCTATTTTCATAAGTTCCCTCCAAAGTAAAAGAAAATTTTGTTTTGCCTTAAATTATATTGTATTTTATTTTAGAAATAAATAAGTAATTTTAAAGCTGGCTATGTAATATAATATTATTTAAATTGTGATTGTTAATAGAGTTTTTTTTAAAGTGTATTAAACTAAGGCAAATTTCCTGTAGTAGATAATGAATATAAAGAATATATAATAGTTTAAAAAACTAGTTTGTCATAAATGTAATTCAATTGGAAAGTAGAAGAAATTAAATTATAACTAATATTTATGTACTATGTTTATTTTGTTTTTATTAGGGTTTGTATAATGAAATGGAATTATCTACTAGAGAGTGAGGGATTTCAATGAAATTTAAATGGTTAATAGGAGCGATAATAGTAGTTGGAATTGCAGCTGTTGGGGTTTCATATGTTATTGCAAATAATAATGATGCGACAAAAGCTAATATAAAGCAACAGCCAGTTGTAGCTTCTCAGAATGAAAAACAACCACCACAAAACATTAGTTCAAATCAAAATATGAATAATAGTAGTAAAAATAATAATTTAACTAATATAAATAATGTACCCCAAAAGCCTAATCCACCGAGCAATCCAAATTTAAATAATGGTGAGGTAAAGAGTACAGGAAATTTTGATCAAATAATAAATGGTTCAGGATATATGGTTGGAGATTTAAATGGAGCGAGTATAATAGTACCTCTTAAGGGGGGAACTATTAATAGCGATAAGCAATTGGTTTTACCAGCTTATTCTACAAATAATTTAAATGAAGTATTTCAGTTAAAAATAAGTTCTATAGGGAATGGAAATTATGATGCATATGAATTTTTAAATGGTACTAACTTAGGCGTATTTAAGTTAAAAGCAAACATGGGAAATGGAGATTCAAATTTAAGTGGAACATTTTCTAAATTAAATTCTAATAATGTTGAAGGGATAAGGTTTAGGGTTGTAAACACTCAAAATGAGTGGGGACCATTAACACAATATCCATTTTATCATTGCATAATTGCAGGAACACAAGTAAATATTGCAGTAACATCTAAATCTAATAATTTTATAGAAAGATATCAAGGTGATAGTAATATATTTAATCTTAAAATAGATTATGCTTTAAATACAAATGATCTTGCACTTACAGAAAGTTATAATGGTGTTAAAACAGGGGAATATTTACTAAATATGCAGAATTCCAATCCTGATAATGGTACATTTACAACTAAGCCGGGACAAGTAGATGCGAAGACATATAACGTATCTTTATATGGAAGTTATAATCCAAATTAATGAAAAAACAGCTTTAACATTTAATCATGTTAGAGCTGTTTTTATTTTGGCTAGTAATTATTTTAGAACTTTTTAGCTATTATATATCCAAGATAATTTTTGTAAATTATCTTTTGTAGATTTTCTACATTTAAAATGTAGAAGTATATGATTTATTTCTAATTATTAAAAATTCTGTATAGTAATTATTATTTTTATAGTATTTTAATTTGAGATAAATGAGTCATTGTATGACATTGATGATTTTTTAATATAATATTTTCTAATAACGAAATATTATAAATAAAAAAATTTTATCTTGCTTGCTTTATAAAATATTAAATTGTATTAAAAAATATAATATGTAATATAAATAACATTACATAATTATATAAAGTTAAATAAAGAGTTAATCAATACAATTCAAAAGTTAGTTTGAGTACAATATATTTTTTTATTAGTATTTTAGATATTTTGATAATAAAGAATAAATATGATAGTTAAATCTTTGTATATTTAAGTAGTTTTATAAAAAAAGAGTAAAGTAAGAAAATATAATAATTGATAAAAAGTGTTAAGATATTTTTGTTTAAATAATTTGAGATAAAGGAGAAGGGGACATGCAAAATAAAAAATTGATAAGTTTAGTTCTTACAGGAACTATGGTTACAGTTCTTGCTTCAACAGGAATAGCAGATGCTAAGTCTGCTAAGTGTGTTGAAAACAATCTTTTATTAGCTAAAAATAATACGGATCAAAATGGATGGATAAATAAAGATAATAGCTGGTCTTATTATAAAGATGGAATACCTCAAAGTGGATGGCAGGACATTTCTGGAAGTTGGTACTATTTCAATAATAATGGAAGTATGCAAACAGGATGGCAAGAAATAAATAATGAGTGGTATTATTTTCAAAAAACAGGGGCAATGGTAACTGGTTGGCTAAAAAATGACGGAGAAGTATACCATATGAGTCAGTCAGGAAAAATGGACAAGGGCTGGATAGAAGAAAATGGGGCTTGGTATTATTTGAATAAATCTGGAGCAATGGTTAAAGGGTGGCAAGAAATAAATAATAAGTGGTACTATTTAAAACAAGATGGAAGTATGCAAAAAGGTTGGCTAAAAGAAAATGGTAATAGTTATTATTTAGATGAGTCAGGCGTGATGGTTACAGGTTTGCAAAAAATTGATGGACAAGAATACGTTTTTAATGATTTAGGAGTAATGCAAACTGCTGGGATAAATTCATTCATACAGGATAACTTGAACTGTCAGACTGGATGGATAAGTGTAAACAATGAATTGAAATATTTTAGTCCTTATTGTAGTGGAAAAATGATAAGGGGACAATGGGCTGATATTAATGGTAATTGGTATCTATTTAATTCAAATGGAGAACCACAAACAGGATTTATAAAAGATCATACATATCAAAGTTCTTGGTACTATTTAAACAGAGCAGGAAAAATGCAAGAGGGATGGAATGAGATAGGGCGAATATGGTATTACATGGGCGAAGATGGTCAGTGGAATCCTAATAAAGCATACAATGGTGAAGCTAAAACATCAAAAGATGTTGTTATGGATAATCAAGTTATTGAAGCTTTAACTCAGCAAAATGGAATCATTTCTACAGGGGCTAATCAAATTGCATTTGGAACTTCAACTTCTAGACCTATTGGAAAAAATACTATTATTATGAGTTGTATAAATCCAATGTTTTTAAAAGGTAAATCAACTGTAAAACTAACAGCAACAGGAAATGATACATTTAATGCTATAGAATATTTAAATGGACAAGAAGTAGCAACATATACTAATTTTATTTTAAGTAGAAATGTACAAGGGGTTTTAGAAGCAACAGGAACTTATAAAAGTTTAGCAGCTAAAAAACCAGAGACGATTACATTTAAATCAAATGCACAACCTATAAATGTAAATATAGTTTAATTATAAATTAGGTGTTTTTAGTGAGAGGTGATTTGAAAATTATCTTTTTATATGAGTAGAAATCCAAATTCTAAACTATGTTTGATAAGAGAGAAGATATATTTGCCTAGTGTAGTAGAGTTATAAGCTTACATTGTTAAGTAAACTTTTTGCTAAATGGTGTGACTAAAAAAAGGACAAAGGGCTATATCAAATTGTGAATTAAATCTTACTTAAGATACAGTCCTGTGAACTACCTAGCAACTAAAAATTGAGAAGTTTCTTTGGTGATATTCTCTTTAGGTAAATTTATCAAGCTAAAAAGGTTATCTCAACCTTTTTAATTACTAAACTAGTATAATACTTTTTATTTTTTAGTTCTTTTTGATTAGTTTTCCATAGCCGATTATTATACAACCTATTATTGCAAAAGTTATAGAAATTGGGAAAATTAAAAATCCTTTATGGATAGATAATAGATATCCTCCAAGTAAGCTTGTTCCAATTTGAGGAATACATATAAATACATTATTTATTCCCATATATTCACCTATCTTTTCTTTTGGGACAATCTCTGGAATTATTGCATAAAAAGATATCTGTAAGATAATAAAAGCAGCACCAGATATTATTGCAAATACCCAAAGGTTGGCTATATCTCTAACAAACCATCCTATTATAAATGCAAGAGCATATAAAATACATGATGTTAAGAGTATGTATTGTTTATTAAATTTATCGCAAAGATTTCCTATAAATACTGAAAGAACCAGTCCTACTATGGTGAATCCAATTAGTGCATAACTAATTTGTACACCAGTAAAATGGTCTGTTGCTGAAAAATATGGAATCCAAAAAGGTGTTATTAGTCCATATGCTGCATAAAAGAAAAATACAGTCATGAATACTCTCATAACTGGAAGGTTCTTTAAAAATTCTAGACTGATTTTTGATGGCTCTTTGAATTTACTATCATCTTCTTTTACTAATATTGTAGTAATTAGTAATGGTACTAATACACAAACTAAGATAAGTAAAAAAGGAAATGATTTATTTATATTAAAGAGTTTTACTGCTGTGAAGAAGAAAAGCATTCCACCTAGTGAGTAAACAAGTTTTGATAAACCATTTACTTTTCCTATTTCATTTTCTTCTACAGCTTCTGGCATCCATGGATTATATGCACCTTGGAAGAAGTTTAAAGCTGCATATGATCCAAAGGCAAAAATAAACATGAGAATATAATTAGGTGAAAATCCTAAAGCGACTAAAAAAATTGCACTTAGGAAGCCACCAACTAATACCCAAGGTTTTCTCTTACCGAGTCTAAAGTTTGTTCTATCACTTATTACACCAGCAAGATAAGGAAATATTATTCCTGCTATAGGACCAACTGTAGTTAATAAGCCGAGTTTAAAGTTAGAAGTAGTAATACTTTTAACTAATAGAGGCAATACTGTACTTTTCATATTCCAGGCTAGTCCAAGTCCGAAACTTGGTAATGCTAAGAGCCACGGAGTTAGATTTCTCTTTTGTTGTTTTATCATTTTTTTCTCCTTGCTTAAAAGTTTACATTCGTATTATATTACTTTGGAATTTGTATTGCATAGATGAAATAAATAGTATTTTTTTGATATAGGAAGTTATTTTGAATAATTAGAGAGAAATAATCTTAAATCACTATTTTTCAAGTTATATGGTAATAGTGTAATTAATGGATTTACAAGAATAATCTTTGGTACATCACATGGTATTTTCCAAGGCTGGGTTCCTTCAACATCAATTAAGATAGAAAATTATAGTTAAAATCGACTAATTTAAAGGTAGTTAGGGTAATTATGACTACTTTTTTTAATATTTCTAATTTAAAATGATAGATTTTAAGTTATAATATATGATGAAGTTTAAAAAGGCGGTGAAGTAGAATGGAGACAGTAGGAAAAAGAAGCCAAACTAGAATGGTTAAAAAGAAAAAAAGTAAGAGAAACAGAGGCCTTGCTTGGGTCAACATAGGATATATAATTATACTTTCACTGATTATATTTGGATTAGGTAAGGTCTTTTAAGAAGTATTGAAGTTTATAAAGTAATTAAGTAATTATTTTTAAATTTACAAAACTTTTAGATTGATATGCAAAAATTGTATATTAATATTAAGATGAAATAAGATAATAATTAAAATTAGATATAGTAAAATTGGAGGAAATTTAATGAGCGTTTTACATGTGCAAAACATGAGTCATGGTTTTGGTGACAGAGCCATATTTGAAGATGTGTCTTTCAGACTTTTAAAGGGAGAACATGTTGGATTAATTGGAGCTAATGGTGAAGGTAAATCAACTTTCATGAATATAATAACAGGGAAACTTGCACCAGATGAAGGTAAAGTTACTTGGAGTAATAGAGTTAGAGTTGGTTACATGGATCAGCATGCAGAACTTGTAAAGGGACAAACAATTAGAGATGTATTAAGAGATGCTTTTAAGTATTTATTTGATATGGAACAAGAGATGAATGACCTTTATGGAAGAATGGGAGAAATGGATGAAGCTGAAATGAATAAAGCTCTTGAAAAAACAGCAGTTATTCAAGATACTTTAGATAATAATGGTTTCTATGTTATTGATCCTAAGATAGAAGAGGTTGCATCAGGACTTGGGCTTTCAGGTATAGGTCTTGATAAGGATGTTACTGATTTAAGTGGAGGGCAAAGAACTAAGGTTCTTCTTGCTAAATTGCTTTTAGAAACACCAGATATCTTACTTCTTGATGAGCCTACAAACTATCTTGATGAAGACCATATAGAATGGTTAAAGAGATTTTTAAATAACTATGAGAATGCATTTATTCTTATATCTCATGATATCCCATTCTTAAATAGTGTTATTAATTTAATATACCATGTTGAGAATAAATTACTTACAAGATATGTTGGGGATTATGATGAATTCCAAAGAATCTATGAAGTTAACAAGAAACAGCTTGAAGCAGCTTATGAAAGACAACAAAAAGAAATTGCAAAACTTGAAGATTTCGTTGCTAGAAATAAGGCAAGAGTTGCAACATCAAATATGGCTAAGTCAAGACAGAAAAAACTTGATAAAATGGATAAAATAGAACTTATGGAAGAAAAACCAAAACCAGAGTTTAACTTCAAAAAAGGTAAAACTTCAGGTAAGTTAATTTTTGAAGCTAAAGATTTAATCATTGGATATGATGAACCTCTAACAAAACCTCTTAATATATCTATGGAAAGAGGACAAAAAATAGCTCTAGTTGGTTCAAATGGACTTGGAAAATCAACTCTTCTAAAAAGTTTAATGGGACTTATAAAACCTATAAGTGGTGAAGTTGAACTTGGATATTATCAAGAGATTGGTTATTTTGAACAAGAAATTAAAGAAGCTAACTACAGAACTTGTATAGATGAAATTTGGGAGGAGTTCCCTTCATGGACACAATATGAAGTAAGATCAGCTCTTGCTAAGTGTGGACTTATGACTAAACATATAGAGAGTTCAGTAGCTGTATTAAGTGGGGGAGAGCAAGCAAAAGTAAGACTTTGTAAACTTATAAATAAAGAAACAAATATACTTATCCTTGATGAGCCTACAAACCACTTAGATGTAGATGCTAAAGAAGAATTAAAGAAAGCAATAAGAGAATATAAAGGTTCTGTACTATTAGTATGCCACGAACCAGAGTTCTATCAGGATGTTGTAACAGATGTGTGGAACTGTGAGGATTGGACACTTAAAATACTATAAGAAAGAATTTAAGAGTCGGTAGATTTAAAATCTATCGACTTTTTGCATATATTTATAGTAAATTTGATTAATAAATATTATATTTGGACAGGACTATAAATAAAATATTAATATAATTTTAAAAAGGAGTTTAATGTTGTAATGTAGAATTATAATATTAAGTAAAGAATATGGGGAAGATTATAAATTTTTATAATAATAGTGAAAAGATAGGGGAAAGTGTTATGGAAAAAAGTATGAAGGAGTTTATAAAGATAGTTGTCTACTTGTCTAATCATTCTCAAAAAGAAATATATAAGACTAAGTTAAATAAACTAATATTTTATGTGCAATTTTTATACTATAAAAGAATGGGAATAAGATTAATAGAAGAAGATTTTTACTATGATTATTTTGGACCTGTTTTAAAGAACTTGAATGAATTATTAATTAAACTTGAAGGAAGAGAAGTGCTTGAGTTAGTAAGAGATAATTTAGGAACTAAAATAGAAGCTAGAATAGAATTAGATGAGATGTTATATACAACTGATGAAATTGAGGTAATGGAGTTAGTGTTATCAAAGTTTGATTTTTGGACAGCTAGACAGTTATCAGATTATTCGCATGAAGAGATATTTTGGTCTGATGATAGAAGAGGAGAAAAAATACACATAGAAGAAGCTAGACGTGTTAGAGATTTATATTAAGAGAGGCTAAGAGATTGGAATTTTTGCTAAACATTATATCTAAAGACTGGTTTATTTATCTTGAGATTTTTTTGAGTTTTATTTATATATGGTTATATGGTATAAAGGATAATTTAAATGAAGCTAGAAAATCTAAAGGCGTAGTAAATGATGGGCATACTTCATTTAGAAATAAAAATTTAAAGTGGAAAAGTAATATGTTTCATTATTTTGAAATAATAATATGGTCAATCATAATAAGTTTGTTGCTAGCATTCTGTATGAATACAAAGCAAAGAAATTTTGAAAATGGAATGCAAGTAGTTATGTTTTATGGACTTTATTTATTTATACTAGAAATGACTGTTTGTAAAAAGTATAAACAAACAGAGGTATTAAATACAGATGACGAAAAGTTATTTGCTATTATTATTAACATTTTTAATAGACTTAAAGAAAAACAAATAGAAAAAGTTGTTAAAAGAGAATATTTTTTATTGAATGAAAATACTAAAACAAGAATTAAAAAATATAAATTAAAAGACAACGAAAAATTAGGAGCATTTATATATTCCCTAATGGGAAATTCACTTTTAAAGGTATTAGAAATCAATAAGAGTGAAGCGGCAACAGAAGAAGTTAGATTGCATATAAAAGAAATTGGAGAGCTTTTTATAGTAGAAGAATATTCCGAGTGTTATAGCGAGTTGAAGGTATTATTCAATAAAACTTTTTTGAAATTAGAAGTTAATTCATGTACTTTAAAAGAAATATTAGATGAGTTTGAAGAGTTATACACAGAAGAAGATTTAAATAGTAGAAAAAAAGCAATAACTAAGAAGATAGGTAAGAAGTCATCCTCTAATAAAAGATCTAAAAGGAAAGTTGCTGATTTAAATGAATATGTTTCAGGATTATAAGTAAGATATAAGAGCGTGTTAAACAGCTCTTTTTTTTATGTTATAATTTTACTATGAAAAATATGTAATTTGGGAGTGGTAAAGTGAGTAATTTTAGCTTTTTAAAAGAGAGATGGCCTATACTTGAAAACTTGGGTAGACTTGCTGAGAAAAACCTTTATATAGATTCAAATACTACATTTATAAAGTGTGGAATGTTAGGGGAAACAATAGTGCAATATATGATTTCTATTGATAGTATAGATACAACATATATTTCACATGATAGCAGTCACAATAATAGAATCAAACTTTTAAAGAAAGAGGATTTTATTCCAGATGATATTGAGAGTATACTTCATGCTTTAAGAAAGACAAGAAATACAGCAACTCATTCTTGTTATGAGGATACAGAAGAAGCAAAGGTTCACTTAGAGTTAGCATATAAGCTTGCTGTTTGGTTTATGCAAACATATGGTGATTGGGCGTTTGAACCTTATAACTATATTGAGCCATCAATGATAGATGAATCAGAAGGTCTTAAGCAATTGAATGATGAGTATGAGCAAAGAGTTAAAGAATTAGAGAAAGAGTTAGATGTTCTAAAATCTGAAACTATATCAAAAGATGAATCAGAAAGACGTAAAGTTCAAGGAAAAAGAGCTAGTAGAAAGATTGATCTTTCGGAAGCGGAAACTAGACTTATCATTGATAAGCAGATGAGGGATGCTGGATGGGAAGTTGATACTAATGCTATTAGATATTCAAATGGAACAAGACCTCAAAAAGGAAAGAATTTAGCTATTGCAGAGTGGCCAACATATTCAGAGGAAAAAGGTAAGGGTAAGGTAGACTACGCATTATTCATTGGTGAAAAGCTTGTTGGATTTGTAGAAGCTAAAAGATATTCAAAAGATGCAGCAGGTATAATGATAGAATCAAAGACCTATGCAAAAGGTGTTCTTAATGAACATAAAGAAACTTATGGAGTTTCAAATTGGAATGGATATGATGTACCATTTTTATTTACTACTAATGGAAGAAAGTATATTAAAGAAATTGAAAGTAAAAGTGGATTACACTTTTTAGATTGTAGGAACTCAAGAAATAATTCAAAAGTACTTCAAGGATGGGTTTCACCACAAAATATTGAAGAGATGTTGAAAGAGGATATAGATAAAGGAAATAAAAATCTTGATGATATGAGATTTGAGTATTTAAAAAGTTCAAATAGTATTGGACTAAGATATTATCAAGTTGAAGCTATAAAAGCAGTTGAAAAAGCTATTAAAGAAGAGAAAAGAACTGCATTATTAAATATGGCTACTGGAACAGGAAAAACTAGAACAATTCTAGGACTTATATATAGACTTGTTAAAGCAAAAAGATTTAATAGGATTTTATTCCTTGTAGATAGAACAGTTTTAGGCTCACAGGCTATGGATACATTTAGTGAAGTTAAAATAGAAGATTTACAAACTCTAGAGCAAATTTACAATATTAATGGATTGGCAGATAAGTTAATAGATAAAGAAACAAAAATTCATGTAGCAACAGTTCAATCAATGGTTAAAAGAATTTTGTATAATGATGATGCTAAAACTATTCCATCAGTTAGAGATTATGATTGTATCATAATTGACGAGGCTCATAGAGGTTATACATTAGATAAAGAGATGGATGATAGTGAAGTAGAGTGGAGAGATAGTAAAGACTTTTTAAGTAAGTATAAGAAAGTTATAGATTATTTTGATGCTTTTAAAGTTGGATTAACAGCAACACCAGCACTTCATACTACAAATATTTTTGGAACAGCAGTATACAACTATACTTATAGACAAGCTGTTATAGATGGGTACCTAGTAGATCATGAGCCACCTCATATTATAGAAACTTTACTTACTAGAGAAGGAATTCATTATAAAAAAGGTGATAAAGTTGCGAAGTTTGATCCAGTAACAGAAGAGCTTATAAATGGTGCAGAGTTAGAAGATGATCTGGATTTTGAAGTTGATAGCTTTAATAAAAAAATAGTTGTTGAATCTCATACAAGAGCAGCACTTGAGCAAATTGCAGATCAAATAGATCCTGAAAGTAATGAGTCAAAAACACTTATATTTGCAGCTAGTGATGCCCATGCAGACATGATAGTTAAGGTTCTTAAAGATATATATACAGAAAGCATGGGCGGAGTAGATGATGATTCTATTCTGAAAATTACAGGAAATATGAAAGATCCTGCTCTTGCTATTAAAAAGTTTAAGAATGAAACTTATCCTAATATAGCTGTAACAGTAGATTTATTATCAACAGGAATAGATGTTCCTAAAATTGATAAGATAGTATTTTTAAGAAGAGTTAAGTCAAGAATACTTTACGAGCAAATGCTTGGTAGAGCGACTAGACTGTGTGATGAAATACCAAAGACTCATTTTGAAATATTTGATTGTGTAAATCTTTATGAAGCTCTTAAGGAAGTAAGTGATATGAAGCCAGTTGCAGCAGGGAAAAGTGCTTCATTTAAAATATTAAAGGAGACTTTAGAAAAGGCAGAAACAGTTGAGGAAAAAGATGCAACTGTAAAAAGAGTTATCGCAAAGCTTCAGAGAAAGAAAAAATTAGTTAAAGATGATGAAAAGTTAGTATTTAAGAGTTTTACACAAAATAGAACTCCAGAAGAATTTATAAATGATCTTAAAAATATGGATACTGATAAAGCTGTAGAAGAAATTATAAATAACAATGCTCTTATAGAATATCTAGATCGAAAATATGATAGTGAAACAGTACTTATAATTTCTAAGGAAAAAGATGAAGTTGTTTCATATACAAGAGGTTATGGTAAAGGTAAGAAACCAGAAGATTACTTAAAAGAATTTAATGAGTTCATTCAAAATAATAAAAATAAAGTTCAGGCTTTAGAAATTCTTTGTACAAGACCACAAAGTTTAACTAAGGAAACTCTAAAACAGCTTAAAGCTATATTAGACCAAAATGGATTTAGTGAAGAATATATAAAAACTGCATATAAAGATTTTACTAATGAAGATATAGTTGCTGATATAATTGCTTTTGTTAGACAGAATGCATTAGGAAGTCCGTTAGAGTCTAATGAAGAGAGAGTTAAAAGAGCTATGCAGCGAATTAAAAAAGAATATAAATTAACTAAAATACAAGAAAACTGGCTAAAAAAAATAGAATCAGTTATGCTTAAAGAAGTTGTTATAGATGCGGATACTTTAGATACAGGAGCATTTAAAGCTCAAGGTGGAGGGTTCACTAGACTTAATGAAAAAATATTTGGTGGAGCCTTAGGTGAGATAATAACAAAAATTAAGAATTATATGTTTGAGGATATAGCTTAAAATACAACTAGAATTGGAGATAGAAAATGAATACACAAGAAATAGTAAGCAAACTTTGGAACCTTTGTAATGTACTTAGAGATGATGGGATTACCTATCATCAGTACGTTACAGAATTAACTTATATCTTATTCCTTAAAATGGCTAAAGAAACAGGAGCAGAGGATAAACTTCCAGAAGGATATAAGTGGGATGAGTTAAAAGAGAAGAGTGGAATAGAGCTTAAGAAGTTTTATAAAGAACTTTTAAACTATCTTGGAGAAGAAACAACAGGGATAGTACAACAAATATACCAAAGTTCAGCTACTAATATAGAAGAGCCTAAAAACTTAGAAAAGATAATAGCAACAATTGATGGGCTAGACTGGTATTCAGCTAAAGAAGAAGGTCTGGGGAACTTATATGAGGGACTTTTAGAGAAGAATGCTTCAGAGAAGAAATCAGGAGCAGGACAATACTTTACACCTAGAGTATTAATTGATGTAATGGTTAAACTTACAGATCCTAAAGTTGGTGAGAAGTGTAATGACCCAGCAGCAGGAACTTTTGGATTTATGATTGCAGCAGACCATTATTTAAAAGAGAAAACTGATGATTATTTTGATTTAGATACAGACTTAGCAGAGTTCCAAAGAACAGAAGCATTTACAGGATGTGAGCTAGTTCATGAAACGCATAGACTTGCTCTAATGAATGCTATGTTACATGATATTGAAAGTAATATTTTACTTGGAGATACACTAACAAATGTAGGGAAACAAATGAAAGATTTAGATGTAGTTTTATCTAATCCTCCATTCGGGACAAAAAAAGGTGGAGAAAGAGCTACAAGAGATGACCTTACATTTATGACTTCGAATAAGCAGTTGAACTTCTTACAACACATATATAGAAGTTTAAAAGCTGATGGAAAAGCTAGATCAGCAGTAGTATTACCAGATAACGTATTATTCCAAGATGGTGATGGTACAAGAATAAGAGAAGACTTAATGGATAAGTGTAATCTTCATACTATATTAAGACTTCCAACAGGTATTTTCTATGCTCAAGGAGTTAAAACAAATGTATTATTCTTTACAAGAGAGAAAGAAGAAAAAGATAGTACAAAAGAAGTATGGTTCTATGATTTAAGAACTAATATGAAAAACTTCAATAAAAGTAATCCATTAAAAGAAGCACACTTTGATGAGTTTGTTAAAGCATATACAGCAGAAAATAGAGAAGCAGTTGAAGATGAAAGATGGAATAAATTCACTAGAGATGAGATAAGAAAAAAAGGTGATACTCTTGATTTAGGTCTAATTAAAGATGATTCAATATTAGATTATGAAGATTTACCAGATCCGATAGAGAGTGCAGAAAATGCAGTAGCAAAGCTAGAGGAAGCAACAGACTTACTTATGAGTGTAATCAAAGAGCTAAAGGCACTTGAAAGTGAGGAGGAGTAATGGCTAAAAAGAAAATGACATTAGAGGAAAAGTTAGAAGAAACTATTGTTAATGATATACCTTATGAAGTACCAGATAATTGGAGTTGGGTTAAATTAGCATATGGATTTGCAGAGTGCAAGGATAAGTATAGAAAGCCAGTTAATTCAACAGAGCGAGCAAAAAGAGAAGGAAGTATTCCGTACTATGGAGCAACAGGACAAGTGGGATTCATAGATGATTATCTAACAAATGAAGAATTAGTTATAGTAGGAGAAGATGGTGCACCATTTTTTGATATTCTAAAAAATAAAGCATACATGATAAATGGTAAATCTTGGGTAAATAATCATGCACATTTACTTAAATCTTATTATGGGAATTATGGAAATAGATTTTTAATGCATTATTTAAATCAGTTTAATTATACAGATTATGTTAATGGAACAACGAGACTTAAATTAACACAAGCTAATATGAACAACATTCCTATTTGTTTACCTCCATTAAATGAACAACAAAGGATAGTTGAAAAAATAGAAAGTTTATTTGAGAAGTTAGATAAAGCTAAAGAGTTAATAGAAGAGGCTAGAGATGACTTTGAGAATAGAAAAGTAGCTATCATGAAAAGTGTACTAGAAGGAACGTTTTTAAAAAATGTTCAACGAAAAAAATTAAATAATGGACTTTTAGTTCCAAGTTATTGGGATTATGAAGAGTTTAAGACCTTAGGTCTTTTAGAAAGAGGTAAATCTAAACATAGACCAAGAAATGATGAAAAATTGTTTGGAGGAAAATATCCATTTATACAAACTGGTGATATTGCAAAGTCAAATGGATATATAATAAAGCATAATCAAACATTAAGTGAATTTGGGTTAAGTCAAAGTAAACTATTTGAAAAGGAAACTTTATGTATAACAATAGCAGCTAATATAGGAGATGTAGCGATTTTAACATATGATTGTTGTTTCCCAGATAGTATAGTTGCATTTAAACCAAATGAAAATGTAGATTCAAAATTTATATATTATTATATATCGTTAATAAAAAAGGATTTAGAACAATTTGCTCCAGCAACAGCACAAAAAAATTTGAATTTAAAATTATTAGGTAGTATAGAAATAATACTACCGCCGTTAGATGAACAAAAACAAATAGTAAAAATTTTAGATAAGTTATTAGCCGATGAAAGCAGGATAGAAAAATTAATAAATCTTGAAGAGCAAATAGAACTTATCAAAAAATCTATATTAGCAAAAGCTTTTAGAGGAGAACTTGGAACAAATAATCCAGAAGAAAGTGCTATTGAACTTTTAAAAGAAATATTAAGTGAAAAATAATAATCATATTGGAGAGCTGGCTTTTTAAGTCAGCTTTTTATTTATTTAAAATAAGAAGAGGTGGTTTGAGGTGCCTATCATTTTGGTAGGTACCTTAAATAAATTTCCTAGCACTAAAAGAATATCAGTGGAGAGTGAACTATAGATATTACTTTTTATAATAGTAGTTCTAGAGAAATAATCTTAGAGTTTAATATGCCTATATGAGCAGGAGCGGTATGCTAGAGCTTCAGTTGAGTGTTCTGTGTTAGATTATTAAGCTTAATAGTTTAGATGAGCTTAGAGTTAAAATATAGTGTTTATATACTTTAGATAAATATTAGTATAAAAGAAAGTACCTGCTTATAGTATGAAGCAAGTACTTGATATGTATTATTTAATATTCTTAGTTTTAGGACAAGAGTTATATAAATTTGTTGTCTTGTCATTATGTTTAAGGCATTTTATTTTCTCGAAGCTATAATAAGGACATTCTCTGCAAATAGCAGCTTGTTTATTTTTACGTATGTTATTCTTTTTTAGTTTAGCTGTTACTCTAGTGTAGACTAAGCCACCTCCCATTGATGTTCCTGTTTTACTATTTCTTTTTGCCATTATCGTCATCTCCTAGTGTTATGTTAAATATGTGGTTTAAAGTGCCAATTCATATGTTTAAAAGGTGCTGTAAACCAAGTTATATCAATATGTATAAGTGCTTTGTGGTGAAATGGAAATATAGGGTTTGTCCTAATTTTTCATATACTTTTTAAGGGATCTTACTATTTGTTTGGATATGGTAGTAAGATCTGTTTTTTTATAAAAATTTATAGTATATTTCTTTTTGTAATCAGATAGCCAAGAAGCTAATTTGCTTTTAAATCCAACTTCCTTATAAACTTCATTTAGAATTCTTCTAGTGTAGATATGATCTTCATATTTATGTACAAATGCTGTGAAGTTAGGATTCTTATGTTTAAGTAGTTCTTCTTGCCATTTTTCTTTTAAAAGTGTAATCATTTTATCTTCTACTAGAGATAGTGTATTAGGCATTCCTTCCCACAATTTAATTACATCTTTTATGTATTTTTCATAGTTTATAAATTTAGTTCGAGGTCTCAAAAGTTTTATTTCTAGTCTAGTTGCATAGTAGGGTCTACCATTTGATTCTACGTTTTTGTTATAGAATTCAATTCCAAGTCTAGGCTTATTTAAAAATCTGAAATTCGAGTAGTCTAGAGTTTCTTCAATTGTATTAATCCAAGCAGAATCATTTTTATTAGCTCGGATGCATTAATCCAAGAAGTTTTTTATTGTCTTGAAATACCATATTACAGTCAGTTGCGATATCTATTCTGCTAAGATTTTGAGCATCTAGATCAATTACACCTAGGGATTCTCTTATCTCTATGATTAGAGATTTAGTCACTGAAAGTTTGTATTCAAGGCTATAGGGATATTTATAGTTATTAGGATTTAGAATTGTTGAAATAAATTCTTTGTCTATGAGGGCTTTGTTTGATTCCATTGATTTTGATTAAAGGGTTAGTTGTTACAAGATTAAGGATAAGCTTTTAATCATTTGAGTAGCAATAAAGATTAATGATATATAGTGAAAGTCAGATTGATATACTGCTTATAATTTAACTATTTATCTTTCTAGATACATGGTTAAGATTATTTTAGCTTAAGAACATTTGATGCCTACTTATAATAGTGGGACATAATGGAAGTAAATAATAATTTGATATTAATAGAGAGTGTGATAGATATGAAAAAGATAGCCTGTTATATAAGAGTGTCTACAGATAAAGAAGATCAAAAGAAATCATTAGAACAGCAGAGGGTTCTACGTCAGGATCAGTTCAAGGGAAAAGAAATAATTATATATAGTGATACTGGGACAGGTACAAGTTTTAAAAGAGCAGGATTTCAGTCAATGATGTATGATGCTGGCTTGAATGTTAAGCAGTTATCTGATGGAAGAATAACTTTTGAAGCTGACTTTTTTAGAGAATCTATTTTGGATGAGATAGTTGTTATAAATACTTCAAGATTCAGTAGGAATATAGCTATAGTAGAAATATTAAGATTACTTTGGGATTATAAGAAAGTTAATGTCAGATTTTTAGATAGTCAAAAGAATAGTAGCAATCAAGGAGATATGATTTTACTACAAATGTTTTTCGCTATGGCTGGAAATGAAGCATCTGAAATTTCAAAAAGAACTAAAAGAGGAAATAAAACATCCATACTTAGAAATAGGATTAGAAATAATAGCATCTTTGGTTGGAACTTTGATAAAGAAATGAATTATTTAAAGATTAATAAAGAAGAAGCTAAGATAGTTAAATTTATATATGAGACTTCATTAGAGTTTGGATTAAGAGTAACTGGTAATATAACAAATGAAAAAGGTTATAGAACTAAGAAGGGAAATCTTTGATCAGCAAGTACAATAAAGTCTTTGATAATTAATCCTAAATATAAAGGATTCAATGTTAGACAGAGGTTTAATAATGTGAATCTATTTACAGAAAGTAAAACTAAGTATGTTAAAAAAGAAGAATGGATAGTACAGAAGTCAGATAGAATAGAAGCAATAGTATCAGAAGAGTTAAGGGAGAATGTTCAACAGGCATTAGCACATAGATGTATCTGTGGAAATAAAGGAAGAAATGCTAGAACTTATGACACGAGAGGAAAACTTAAGTATGCTAAATGTGGTGCTAGTTATATTAGAGCAGTTGAAAAGAAGATAACTAAAAAGAGAGTTGGATTACATTATTTAATTTGTTCTAACAAAAAGAAATATTCAAAGTCATATTGTGATGCAAAAAAATATTAATATTGAAATCTTAGATGCTTATATCGAAAAAGAAAGAAAGTCTTACTATAAAAATATAAAAAAGCAAATTCAGAATAAAATTAAAGTTCTTGAAAAAGAGCTTGCTAGCATGAGTAAGGATAATATTAGCAATCAAAACAATAAGTTAGCTACATTAAAGTGTGAAAGAGAAAAACTTAATAATCAACTGGATAAGTTTATGAACATGGATGCAGATACAGCACTAGATGATATAGTAAATAAAAAAATAGATATGGTTAGAGAAAGACTTAGAGAAATTGATGAAGAATATAACGGTGTAAAGATTAAGAGTGAAGATAAAGAAAAATATAAAAGAGAGTTAAGAACTAGAATATTGAAAGTGAAAGATCAGTTAAACAATATTCCTAAGAAAGCATTAAGTAGAAAGGAATGGCTTGATATAGTTGAAGATATTATGATAGAAGATAAAAAGATAATTAGCACTAAATATAAAATTAAAAATTAAAGAAGTAATTTTTTTTATGTATTCTTAAATAAAATTAATTTATCAAATTTACTTTTTTTTTAATCCTTTAAATTTCATGTAAAATAATTAGACTTTAGAATATAGTGACGATTATACAAATTTTATGTAAAACGATAATTGTTGAGTCTGTAAAAAAAAATATGTGATTATAGAGTTATTATGGCTATGGAGGAATTTAGATGAGAGATTTGTTGGTAATTGGTATAGGGAAAATTGGAGCAGAGATAGTAGATGATTTTAGAACTAAGTATCCAGAGATAACACCTTTATATATTAATAGCGTAGAAAATTTAAACTTTGATGATGAGGATAATAGTTTTAAATTTTTATATTTAGAGAGGTATACGGATAAAGAGATATTAGATAAAAAGTTAGAAAAACAGAGGATGAGATATATAAGTTTTTTGAAGTATCACAATAGTTTAAAGAAAGTTTTAATTGTGGGATCGGTAACTCAGTCGTATATTGAAAAGATTTTAGAGGCAACAGCCAAAATTATAAAAGATGAGATGAAGATAAAGCCGAGATTGATTGCATTTAGAGAGAAAGATGTTAATTTTGATGTTACTAAGAGTAGACTTCAAGATATTTATCCAAAGTATTTTAAGGTAGGAGAGGATAGACATATTGATTTACTTTACAAAAATATTATAAATGAAGAATTACAAAGTAAAATTAAGCGTCTAAATAATGATTTTATAAATTGGGAGATTTATTAAAATGAAAAAAATTTAAATGTTTAATTACAGATTAATATTTAGGAATAATCGTATCTTGAAAAATATTTTATATGAAAATTAATTGGATTTATT
Organism: Sarcina sp.; assembly: GCA_051650825.1. Classification (GTDB taxonomy): domain Bacteria; phylum Bacillota; class Clostridia; order Clostridiales; family Clostridiaceae; genus Sarcina. Next base: position 96,484 of record JBOFRC010000265.1, read on the forward strand.
GGTATAATTTATATAATAAATATATTTTATAAATAAAGAGGAGATTTATACTATGGGAAGAAAAACAATACCAGTAAAAACACAAAAAGAACTTTATGCTAAAAGCGGTAATATGTGCGCATTTCCAAATTGTAGTATTAGATTTTATGATGAAGATTCTAACAATGTAAGTAATATATGTCATATAGAGGCTTATAATAAAGGTTCAAGACATAATAGTAGTCTTTCAGAAGATGAGTGCAATGATATCGAAAATTTGATGTTATTATGTGCAAATCATCATACGATAATAGATGCTGATGAAGAAAAATATACAGTTGATGTTTTAAAGAAAATGAAAAAGGGTCATGAGGAGTATATTAAGAAACAGATTGACTATAAAGAAGTTGAATATAAAGAATATGAATTTAACTTTATTGATGATTTGGTGGATAATTTATTTGACTGTTCAAAAAGCGAAATAAATAATGTATTGAAGAATATAGAAAGATTAAATACTGAGTATAAGGAAGTATTATTTTTTATATTAACTGAGTCGGAGGATAATGGACTATTAGATTTAAAATATATTAAAGCAACAACAAAAGTTGAAAATCTATCTGAAATAGTAGGTGTATTGGAGAAAAAAGGATATATTTTTGAGTTTGAGTATATCAATTGTAATGGACTAATTGAGATGTATGATGGGAGTCTGTATTCAGTAGAAAATGACTATGATTTTAAAATAGCTAACGGTAAGTGGCAGTTGGAGAGTAATGGAAATATACTGAAAGAGATATTTAGTATTTTAAATGAGAGCACAAGAGATTTTTATGAGTTTTTAGTGAATAATAACTATGAAGCTTTAGAAAATACTTTAAAAAGTTATAATTTAACAAAATGAAATTTAAGAAGTTAGCTTAGATGCTAACTTTTTTTATTGGTAGTTAAAAGTTTATCCTAAGTACTTTGAGTATATAAAAAGGTTAATGTTAAATTTATATGTGAGATTTCATTAAACTTTATATTAAGCAGAATTGCTAATATAAGAAATGAAAAGTTTATAGAACTTAATTTATCTAAGAGGAATAAAAAAGAAAAAAATGCATACACTTCCATACTGTATGGAGGTGTATTTTTTGAAGCGAGAGGAAATAGTAAAGGCGATTAAAAAGTTTAAGGAAGAAGAAGGGAGAAATCCTAATGTAAAAGATTTTCAAGTAGGAAGGTTAGAATATATGCCATCAATAGCATCTATTTATAGAGAGTTTACAGGGATAGATGAGGCTTTATTGTATGCTGGGTTAGATAAAAATTATAAAGGACGTAAACTAGAGGAAGTTTTAGTAAGTTTAGATAAATTTATTAAAAAGTATGATAGATTACCGACTAAAAAAGATTTACTTGGACCGAATAGAAATAAGGAGTATCCAGAATATAGAGCTTTTGGTAAGTTTGGCGGAATACGTGCGGTTTTTCTATTGCTAGAATATGAAGAGGAGGATAGAAAGCTATTATTGAATGAAATATCTGATGAAGAATTTCGAGAAAAAATAAGATTAACTGCTTTAAATCATCTAGAGGTTTATGAGACGTACCTGGAAGTAAAGAATGGGATGAATTTAAATATAAACCTTCAAGAAAGCGTATAGAAAAAAGACTTGGAACAAGTTATAACAATATACTCAATAGTTTAGATATTAAACCAAAACATAAAACTCCTGGTAAGTATACTGATGATGAGTTACTTTTAATGCTAAAAATTTATGCTGATGAAATAGAGAAAACTCCTACGTTTGAAGAGTTTAAGGCTAATGATAAACTACCGCATCCTAAGGTGTTTATAGATCATTTTGGTTCGTATGATAAAGCGATAAAAAAAGTAGGATTACTCTCAAATAAAATATATACGAAAGAATTTTTAATTTCAGAAATTAATAGATTTATTGAAGAATTTGGTGTGGTACCGGCAGCAAATGTATTTAGAGCAATGAAAGGATATCCAACAACAAAAGCTTATAGAAGAATATTTGGAAGTTTTACTGAATGTATTGTTAGTATAGGGTTAACACCAGTGTGCTGTCAGGTGAAAAATGCATTTTCTAAAAGAGTTGTGAGTATAGATAAGCATATTTGCAATAGTGCGGAAGAGGCTTTTGTTGATGATTATTTATACCTGAATAATATCTTGCATAAAAGAGAAAAGGAATATCCCTATCATATTAAGTATAATAAGAATAGCCAAAAAAGATATGATTTCCTTATTGAAGTTGTCAACAAGAAAGTATATATAGAGTATGCTGGTTTAATTAATAAAGAAATATATTTTAATAAAATGCAAGAAAAAATAAAGTTGTGTGCTGAATTAAATCTAAATTTAATAGTTATATATCCTTGGAACCTTGGGCAGTTAGATAAATTAATCAAAGAAAATTTAGAGTTAATTAGTAAATCAGATGAAGTAATATTAGTTTATTAGAAAATAATATTTTAATGTGCAAAAATTTATATAATTTTTTTAAAAGTAAACTTTATTAAGTATTATTGAATAGATATTAAAATAAAACCCTTTGGAAAAATCCATAGGGTTTTATTATTTAGAGTCATTATTGAGTGTTTTACATAGTTCTGATAATAAGCTTAAAGATAACTAGAAGTTTTAGTATATTTTAAATAAAGTAGAAGATACTAGGTAAATAGAAGGAATTAACAAGCAGGAGACTGATGAGCAAAAAAATTAAGTTTAGCAAAGGTGAGTATAGTGAAAGTGTGAAGAGAGTTAATCCTAATATATTACCGTTAGAAGAGTATATAAATGCTAAAACAAAATTAATGCATAGATGTATAAAACATAATATTGAGTGGAGTGTTTTACCATCTAGTATTTTATCAGGAGCGGGATGTAGAATATGTAAAAAAGAAAAACTTTCGGATACATCTGAACTTTATATAGATAAATTGAAAGGAATAAATAAAAATATAAATTGTATTGAAGAGTATATTAATAACAAAACTCCGATAAAACATAAATGTCTAATTGATAATTATATCTGGAAAGCGAGACCAGGTGATATTTTAAGTGGACATGGATGTCCAAAGTGTGGAGGATGTTCAAGGAGAACTCATGAAGAGTATGTAGAGGAGCTATATAGTATAAACCCTAATATTGAAGTTTTAGAAACCTATATAAATAAAGAGGTACCAATAAAACATAAGTGCATAATAGATGGATATGAGTGGAAAGTGATTCCACATAATTTGTTGAGAGGATCTAAGTGTCCTAGGTGCAGTAAAGTTGAAAGATATACAACTGAAGAGTTTATAAAAATTTTAAAAGTAATTAATCCTAATGTTGAAATTCTTGAGAGTTATATTAAATCATCATTACCGATAAAAGCAAAATGTTTAATTGATAATCATATCTGGAATATCAGACCGGGGGACCTATTAAGTGGATATGGATGTCCTAGATGTGGAGTAGTGAAAAGGTCTTTAAAACAAGAAATTGGATATGAAGAATTTTTAAAAAGAATGGATTTAATACATAAAGGTAAGATACGGCATATAGGAGAGTATATTAATTTAAAAGTTTCTACAGAGTTTGAATGTACAATAGACAATTACAGATGGATTGCAAAACCTTCAAATGTAATACATAATGAAACAGGATGTCCTATTTGTGCGAATAATATGAAGTATTCAACTAAAAAATTTATTGAGTTTATGGAGGAAATAAATAAAAGTATAGAAATTTTAGGAGCGTATAAGGGGAAGGAACAAAATATAAAATGTAGATGTAAAATTTGTAATCATATATGGAATCCGAGAGCAGGAAATTTAAAAAATAGGAAATCAACTTGTCCGAGATGTTCTAAAAAAATTAGTGGTGAAGCAAGAAGACTTTCAGAAGAAGAGTTTCTTAATAGGATTTTTAAAATAAACCCTAAGTTAGAGGTAATAGGAAAGTTTTATTTAACTAGTAAAAAAATTTTAGTAAGATGCAAGTGTTGTGAATATAAATGGGATGCAATGCCAAGAGATTTGCTTTATGCAGAATCAGGTTGTCCGCAATGTGCTGCGACACAAATTGAATCTAAACTTGCAAGTTTAGTAAAGTCTTTAGCTTTAAGGCTTTTTGCTGATGGATATATAGGTGAATATAAGGAATGTATTAATCCGAAAACAGGGTATCCCTTACCATATGATATATGTATTAATTATAATGGAAAAAAATATTTATTAGAAATACACGGACCTCAGCATGAAAGATATATTCCTTATTTTCATAGAAAAGGAATTAGAGATTTTGATTATCAGTGTTGGAAAGATAATTATAAGAAAGAATGGGCTATTTCTAAAGGATATATTTATAAATGTTTTTGGGTAGAATATGATTCCATAGAAGATATAGAGAAGTATTTTAATAATCTTGGTAGAGAAATAAGTTTGTTATCTTAAGCTTATTAAAGAATGTTTATTTTGAATCTTTCTTAAGGGTATGATTACTGGATACTAAAACTTGTATAGTAAAATTTTACAGAGAGTTAGTAGTAGTGCTAACTCTTTTTTTAGATTATAATCAAATTCAAATCTAGTGGTTTAATGAGATAGAGATTTTGTATATAATATAGTTAAGAAAAATCATTAAAATGGAGGTATTAATTATGACAGATAAAAAATTAGAATTATATGATATATTTTTAAGTTATACTTACAAAGATATTATGCAGCTACTTAGAAAAGCAAAAAATAAAGAAGAAAAAGATTTTTATGCCAATATCTCAAATATAATACTTCAAAAAGAGCAAGAAAAGGTTATAGGTGAGTAAATGAAAACTTATACTATATTTGCAGGTGTGAATGGAGCAGGAAAAACTTCGATATATAAATCAATATATTTTTCTCTTAATAAAGATGAGAAAAGAATTAATACTGACGAAATGGTAGCAAGAGTAGGATCTTGGAAAGATGATAATTTGCAAATGAAATGTGCTAGAGAGGCTATTAAACTTATTAAAAAATATTTTGCAGAAGGTATTTCATTTAATCTTATCAAGAGTAAATTTTTGAAAAGATAATAAAAATCAAATCTTTATAGATTATATATGTGTAGTATGTAATATTAATAAAGTCCGGCAAATATTTGCTGGACTTTAATTCGTAATAATTTAAAATTAGATTATAAAAAAAGACTATACCTAATTATCGGTATAGTTTAATTAATTTCTTTTAATAAATGTCGACACTAATCTAATCTGTTCATTATTTTTAGCTAATGCTTGTTTCACAGATAGTTTACCTAATTCATAAGAATGATGTTCAATTGTTGATATATTCAACAATTGACTTGATAATTGGTTTTCTTGTCCAATTATATAAGGTGTCTGTAATCCTAAACTCTGATAACAAGAAATTACCCCGGCTGCAACATCATCACTATTAGCTAAAATTGAATCAATATTAGACAAACTTTGTAAACCATATACTATTGAATATCCATCTTCAAAGGTATCAATATCACCCAAATTTATTACTTTATTATTCCCATAGACTTCTTTATAAGCCCTCATTGCCATATTAAAAGTTGCAGATTCAGCAGTATTCCTGGAAAATAAAAGAACTGGATATTTCAGACCATTATCTTGTAAGTTTTTAAAAACTTCAATATATGCTTGAAAGCGGTCTACAAATACACAAGATATATTCTGTTTCTTTTGTAACTCTTCTAAAAGCACCAACTGTCCATATTTAGAGTATTTTTTAATAATATCAAGACTAATTGCACGGGAAGTAAAAATTAGAGCATCAATAGCTCCATTTCGTAATTGTTCTAAATAAGAAATCTCCAATTGATGATTATAATCAGATGGCATCATTACTAACTGATAATCTGTTTCTTTTGCTATATCTAATTGCCCGTTTATTAAATTTGTAAAATAAGGATGCCGAGTATGAGGAATGACAACTCCAATCTTTTGCGTCTTTCCACGGCTCAAATCACGTGCCAACTGACTTGGACTATAATCAAATTCTGCAATTACTGAAATTACTTTTTCTCTCGTTTTATCTGAAACGTGTGGATGATTATTAAGAACTCGAGAAACTGTTGATTTTGCAACACTAGCTTTCTTAGCAATATCACTAATACTTGTCATTACGTCCTCCTTTTGATGATTTATTTTAAAAATTTTTCGATACCATAACCTACACCATCTTCATCATTTTTCTTTGTTACTCTATAAGCTATTCTTTTAATATCATCTAAAGCATTATTCATCACAATTGGATAACCTACCATTTCAAGCATTGGTAGGTCATTGTGTCCATCTCCAAATGCTGCTGTTTCCTCTTTAGTAAGTTTTTCGCTTTGCATTATATATACAATACCGCTTGATTTCTTAGCTAAATTATGGGTAATTTCAAGATAAGCTTTACCTGAACGCTGAATTGTCACTTCTTCCAAATTTAACTCTCTTAAAAATTTTTCTAATTTTACTATAATCTCTTCATCAAAACTAATCATCATAATTTTAAAAGTATTTATTTTTCCTTGGAGAAATATTTCAGTATTCTCTATAATAGTTGCATATTGACCTGTAAGCTCATGTTCATATCGAATACCTTCATCTATTATATCACAATACCAATTTGTAAGGTCATAGAATGATAAACTCACTTTTTGGAAATACCGACGAACATTTTTTAGTATTATTTCTGTAATCTCTTTTTTAATAACTTCCATATGAATTGGTTTGACTTCACCATTTTCCATTTGGTATATCAGTCCTCCGTTAAAGGCTACTTGAACTCCAGTCAAATTTAATGTTTCAATAGCATCTTGCATTTCCATTGGTGCACGTGCTGAAACAAGTGTTATAGGAATGCCTGCTTTGCAAATCATTCTTGCATTTCCTTCACTAACTTTTCCTTTAGAATTTAATATTGTTCCATCCATATCTGAAAAAATACGTTTAATATTCATCTTGAAAACCTCTTTTCTAAAACTCTAACTACTTTATATTTAATCCAATAATAAATTTTAACACTCATTTTGGATTACTTAAATAAAGTCTAACATCTGGAACGCGTTCCATGTCAATAGATTTTAATACAAAAAAACAATTTAATTTATGTTCTACTCCAATCATAAAAAGCCCTTACCAATTAAGGTAAGAGTATTTTAAGTTCCTATTAAATTTATAATATTAATTTAATGTAGATTCACTATTATAATATATATTTACTTTTTAATTGACTTAATTAACTTCATATGATGTTAGTATAAAATAGTGGACACGTTTTACCGAACTAAGTACAATAATATTTAAATTTAAGGTAATAATACTAGTAATTTTAAGTTTTATATTAAGAACAATTAAAAGAGTTTTCAAAAGTAAAATTACATTTGAAAACTCTTTTTTTATTGGATTGTATTTAAATACATACTCATAGCCTTATCTAGTATTTTAGAAACTGGAATACCGGTTTCCTCAGAATATTTTTTCATTTCATAATAAATCTTATTATCCATAGCACTTCCTATTGGCGTTCTATATTTAAGACCATTTTTTTTTATTTTAGCCATATAATCACCTCTAAAGGTAGTATTGACTTACCTAAAGTTTTTTATAACAAGTTATTTTATATTAAGGATTTTTTGATAATTAAATTACCTTTAGATAATACTACTGTTATTAGATTTTAGTAGGAGATGATAGGTATAATGAGTAAATTAATTGATAATATTGTGAAGAAAAAAATAAAATGGAAAGGAGAGAATGTATGGGTAGCTATGGAAATAGCAGAACAATTGGAATATGAAAATTCTTCAAAAGTAATCAATTATTTTTTATTATCTAGTGGATTAGTTAATGGAGAAGACTACACAACAATTTCTCAAAATGATTTAAGTGATTTTAAAGATATGTTAGCTTCAATGGGAATAAGTAGATTTAAGCGGTCACCTAAATTAGTTTTATTTTATAAAAGTGGATTGGTTGAATTTTTGAAGTATAGAAATAAAGTTAGTATTGCAGAAATTAGCAAGTGTCTTTGCGATGATTACAGAAGTGAATCTAATGAAGTTAAGTCAGAGATGATAGTTAAAAATTTCAATGGATATGATATTTACACTTTAATATGGAATGGTAAGCCGTGTTGGATAGCATTAGAAATTGCGAAAATATTAGGATATAGTAGGCCTTCAATTGCTATTAATCAATGTATAAAAGGTGAGGAGTTTAAAAAAGGAATAGATTATGACATATTAGTTGGTGAAGAGGCTAGAGAAGTAATCCAACCTATATGCGATACGCATATAGGTTATAGAAAACATATTTCTACTATAACAATATTCTATAAATCAGGATTATTAGGATTTATAAACTATGCTCATATGCCAATAGGAAAAATATTTAGAGAATGGCTAAGAACTGAGGTTTTTGAAGATGTCATTGATATGGAAATAGGTGATAGTATAAGTCAAAGTAAGTTTAGTATTAAAAAAGATAACTTATCTAATAACAATCTAGATAACTTAAAAAACAGTAATCCTAAATTTGAAATAATGAAAGTTTTAAATGTAGTAGATAAAATTTTAGATGAGAAAGATGACAGGAAATTATTATATTTAGATGTAATATTTAAAAATATTTAGGGCATTTTTTAGTAAGAGCTGATTTTTTTATCAGCTCTTTTTTTAAACAGTATTTAAATATAAAACCTTTTTATTTATAGTTTGAAACATGTAAAACATCATAAATTTTAAGATTATTCTTTTTCATAAATTCAATATTATTAGAATTGAATAAGAAGTAAAACACTACATAAACCCACTTATCAGGATTATATATAACAACATAGTCTAAATCAGGGTATTTAATGTTTTCAAGAATTTTGTGTTTAAAGTTATTTAAACTTTTATCTGCATTTATTTGATGATAACTTTCAACTATATGGATTACTTTAGATAAATCATTATTTATATTTTTTAAAAGAGGAATACCTATGTTAACTTTTTGGTTTCCAAAGGAATTTATTATATTATCATAAGCTCCCTCAAATAAGAATTTATTTAACCCTTCTGCTGTTTTCCAAAGATATAAAGGTGAATAACTATTATATGAATTATTATTTTTATCTTTTTTAGTTATTAGATAAAACTTATAGTCTAATCCAAAAAAGTTATCTGTTTTATATCCATTTTTTTCAACTCTTTTGATTATGATATCCATATTATAGTCTGATGGTAATGTTATTTGATATTGTGAAGCAATCATATCTTTCTCCTTTGTTTTTAATTTATAGGTTTATTTTAATGTCATTTGAGAAGGGCGTATAATACTAAATAATGATGTTCATATCATTAAAACTGATATTAGGAGTGTATTATGGAATTAAATGATTTGAAAATATTTAAAACAGTTGCAAAGCATAAGTCTATTTCAAAGGCAGCAAATGAATTAGGGTATGCCCAATCAAATATAAGTATGAGAGTTCAAGTTTTAGAGGAAGAGTTAGACGTGAAATTATTTACTCGAAGTAAAAATGGAAGCGTTTTAAATGAAGATGGAGAACTTCTTTTAGACTATGTAAGCCAAATATTAAATCTAACAAATGAAATAGAGCAAAAGTTCAAGAAAAGGAAAAAAGAAGTTGTAATTGCAGGTAAACAAACTATTTTATCGTCTGTTTTGCCTAGAATAATCAATAAGATTTATCAAGATGATATGGAATTAAAGGTTAATGTTAAAGAACTTACAAATGAAAATTTATATGAAAGTATATTAAGGGAAGATATAGATTGTATTTTTTCATATGAAAGAATTGAGGATAACAATTTTATTGAAATAGATAGATATAAAGATGAGGTAGTTCTGGTTTCTAATATGAGAATAAAAGATATTATGAAAATAGATAAGCCAATAATTATATCTTCTATTGAAAATTGCCCATACAAAAGTTTTGCCCTAGGATGGATCAAAGAGAAAAAGTTTGATAAAAATAAAATTATATTTAGTGATACTTTGGAGTCTGTAATTCAATTAATTAAAAATGGAGTAGGTGTATCTTTTTTACCAAAGCGTTTAGTAGGAACTTATAATGAGTTGGATTTTTATGAATTGAAAGAGGATAATAATTTAATAGAAATATATTTATATATAAATAAAAGGATTATAAATAGTGAGAAAATAAAGTTAGTTATAGAAGATGTGTTTAATTTCCCAAAAATATATAATTAGTTAGAAAAAGTGATTCACAACGTAAAGGTGATGAATCATTATGCTTTGGACAAGTTTGAAAATTTAAGCACAGGGTAATATTATAAATTTGGTATTAATCCTTTTATAGGCGTTTAAATAGTATATTAAGTTGGATATAATAGAAGTAAGAATATTGAGTGGGTGAAAGCAAATGAATGAAAAAAATTTAGAGTTTGTTATATTTTGTATAGAAGGCATAGCAGAGAAGTTGAATATAGAGAGTAAAGAAGCTTATAAACTACTAAATCAAGATAGTAATATAGTAACTGAGTATATTATTCCTTGCTATGAAGCACTACATACTCAGGGAAAAGAATATATTATAAATGATATATTAGATATCATGAAAATTAGAGGCGTAATATAGATGAAGGTATACCATGGTTCATATTGTAGTGTTGATAAACCAAGTGTTCTTTTTTCGAGAGATGCATTAGACTTTGGAAAAGGGTTTTATAAACTTAATAATCAGATTTGCATAGTAAATCAAAAAATAATAGATAATTATTTAGAGTATTGTGGGACTTGTGAGGTGTAAAGTATGGAAGCTAATAAAATTTTATTACAGTCATTATATAAAAAAATAATTTTGAGGTTTTCAAAAATGACAGGAAAATCTTTAGAAGAAAGTATGAATTGTTTTTATAATTCTCAAACCTATGAAATGATAAGTAATGGTATTGGTGATATGCATTGTAAGGGTGAAATATACTTAGTAGATGAATTACTATTAGAGTATGGGTTTAAGAAAATGAGTGGATTTCCAGAGGTATTAATTCATAACAGTAATCTTTCTTAAAGGTAGAATTACTGTACACTAAAAGTTGTGTGTTAAAATTTTGAAGAGAGTTAGCTTAAATGCTGACTTTTTTTATATAAGGAGTAAATAGTCTTTTTATCTATATTAAAACGTTTAATTATAATTCAGAACGTAAAGATGATGGATTATTATGCCTTGGATAAGGAGAATATTATTGAGAATTCCATATTGGAAGTCTCAAGTATTAAACAACAAAGAATTGTATGATATAAGAACTTTTAATATCATACAGTTCTTTCAATATTAAATAAAATTATAATTGAAATTCAATTTCGAGTTCAGAATAAATTTTTAATATAGCATTTAATCGAATTTCTGATGAAATATTATTTTCTAACATAAGTTGATTTAATAAAGCTATATTTTTATATGCTATTTCAAATTTTTGAATTGAATATATACAATTAGAGATATCTATATTTAAATTTGTGGATTCTATATTGGAAGGCGCAAAAATTTGTGGTTGTGAATTTACTCTAAGTTTTGGAAGGAGATCTCTGCGTAGCCATTTTTTAAAATTCCTACTAATATCATTATTATTATATTGTAAAAAACCATACAACCCATCTTCATATAAAATTGTAAGATTTCTAATTTTGTTATTTACAATTGTATTTGAAGATTCCTTTATGGAATTCACAAAATTTTTCAACCGATCTTTTCGAAGAACTTCATATTCTATTTTTTCTTCAAAGCCATCTTGTTTTATACATTTAGATAGTGTTTTACTAACATTAGTACAATTCAAAATTTTAGCCACTTCACTAGCAATCCAGCAAAGATTACCTTCCCAAATGAAGGTATGTAATTTGTAGCCGTTAAAATTTTTGATTATTAAATTACTCAATTAAAAATCCTCCTTGTAGGACAACCTTAAAAAATGATATACTTTTTGACAATATTTCTTTTAAGGAAGTATTTTTATTTTTAAGTATTCTAGTTTGTTCAAATAGGGCTAGAATACTTTTATTTTTTGATAAGCGTTAATTCACTTTTAATAATAAAATCACCAGAGATATAGCTTTGCATAAAGACCTCTAAAACATCATTCATTTTATGACTATTAGATTGACAAGAAGTTTTGAATTTTTCTTGTAGACCTATATCTATAGTTGTTGTAAATGATTTTTTTTTCATATAAATCTCCTTATTAAAAATATTTTATATGTTTAATAAATGTAGTTTACCTTTAATCAAAGAGGATTATACAAATATAAATCCTTTTTATTTTGTAAATACCGAGATAGAAGTTACAAAATTTTGTGACTTTGAAAATTTAAAAAATATTAAGTAACAATATTTGAAAGCGTGAGTAGTTATACTTTATAAGTCCTGTAAACTGAGAATATTTAAATTTAAGGCAATATTAATAGTGATTTTAAGTTTTATATTAAGAAAAGCTAAAAGAGTTTTCAAAGATAAATTTGAAAACTCTTTTTTTATAAAATTCTGATTTTATTTTGTATTATGCTGGATCTATATGTATTGTAACTCTTGTATTTTTAAATTTTTCATTCATTGCTTTTTTTATGTGACCAATAATATCATGTGCTTGCTTTACTGTTAAATCTGGATTTAGTGTCATGTGGAAATCTACATGTTTAACATTCCCAGACTTTCTAGTTTTAAGCTTATGATAATCTACATATGAACTTGAAAAGTTCTCTATAACTTTTTTTATTTCAACTTCGTCTTCAGTACATAATCTCTTATCTAAAATTTCATTAAATCCATTAAATATAAGCTCTATAGCTTCTTTTATTATAAGTAAAGCAACTGCTATTGCTACAATAGAATCTAAACTATGTATACCTGTTAATGTTATAAGTAAAATACCTACTCCAACACCTGCTGAAGTATAGACGTCAGTTTTAAGGTGTAATGCATCTGCTTGAAGTGCCATTGAATCTTCTGATTTTCCTACTTTATATAAAATTCTAGACACAATTAAATTTACGATTGCAGCAATAAACATTACTATCATAGCTACATATGTATGACTTATAGGTTCAGGTGTAAATAATCTTCTAACAGCTTCATAAATAATCATGATTGAGGCAGCTAAAATAAGTACGCCTTCAATTACCCCTGATATATTTTCTATCTTTCCATGTCCGTATGGATGCTCATCATCTGCTGGCTTTGAAGACATTCTAACTGAGAAAAAGGCAACTATTGATGCAACTAAATCTACAGATGAATGTATTGCTTCAGAAATAATACTTACTGATCCACTTAAAATTCCTGCTACAAGTTTTAAAACTATAAGCAAAGAATTAGACATAATTGATAAAAAAGCAACTTTACTTTTTCTATCAAAACTCATCTTTTGTGTTCTCCTTTAATTTAAAATTTTCCATTTCCCTAAACTAAATTAACTATTCAAATTATATAATGCACCTTAATATAAGTCTTGTTTTATTTATAATATTAACAAAATATTTATAATTTATTAATGTTAAGTTCATAATTTAATGATAAGTGATTTTGATTGCTAAATATAATCAAAATCACTTTCATTTAGAAGCTACTTTATTAGGTTTTAAGATAAATAAAATAAAGTAACTTTTAAATGAAATCGAGTTCTTTTTTAGTAATGAATTTATTAAATAAGATTCATTAAAATAGCTTTAATACAGTAGATACCTTGAATTTGTGTTTATATAATATTTATATTTTATACGCTATGGGTTAAATTTTGTTAGTTATAATGAACGTATAGTTAAAGAAATTTTATAAACGTAAGGGGATAAATTAAATTATGAGATTAGTAATGGAAAATAAGAGTGGTGTTAGAAAAAAAGTTAAAGAAGGATTTAGCTGGACTACATTTTTCTTTGGATGGATACCATCACTTATGCGAGGGGACATAATATCAGCATTAAAAATATTTATTTTAGGTTCTATGACATTAGGTATTTATACTGCATTTAAGAGTAGAACGGTTAACAAAGATTATAAAGAATTTTTACTAGAAAAGGGATATGAAGAAATTGATATAGAAGAAGGTGGAATGCCTAGTTGTGGTATTCTTGAGGGATGCTTTGTTGGAGCAAGAATAGGAATTACAGTAATACTTCCTATAGCTTTACTTGTATTACCGCTTGTAGCATTTAATAATGATATGTTATTAGAGGTAAATAATTTTATTATAAATCCTCCGAAAGTACAGTCTGATAATCAATCTGGGGAAGTTTCTAATAATACTAGCATAAATAACAAAGAAGCTCAGAGAAATTCTAATAATGTTATAGAAAAGAAAGTTGAAGAAGTTAATAATGCAAATACAAACATATATAAAACTACTGTTACGAAAAAAGAGTTAGAAACTGATTATAATAAGTATAATAAAGTGCTTGGTGATTTAAGGATTACTTATGGGACAGCATATAAGGATTATGGTCTTATTTTTGAAGGAAATGAAACTAAAGAGGAGCAAGAAAACAATTTAAATAGAGTTAATGAATATTTTAAAAATTTAGATGATTCTTTAAATGAACAGTGGGTGGCTATCAAGGGTGTTTTAAATGAAAAAGCCTTTAAAGAGTTACAAAAAGAACAAATAAAATGGATTGAGTATAGAGATAAAATTGCAAAGGAAAAAAGTGAAAGTACAAATAAAGATTTTAAAACTATAAGTTTTATCATGAATCAAGGGAAACAGACAGAAATTAGAATTGCACAATTAAATGATAAGTACTTAAATCCAAAAAATATGAAATAAAATAGTTAGTGAAAAAGCTTAGTTGTATTTATATGCAATTAAGCTTTTTTTACTTAGCGTAGAAGTTGTATTATTAAAGTTTAAAAAACTATTTAGTTATAAATTTTTAGGAAATACTAGTAGTATAAAATATAGTAATATTTTATTGAATTTTTATATTGACTTAAAGTTAACTTTAAGTTGTATAATGAGATAAATACATGAGATACAAAGGAGAAAAGCAATGGAGTTAAATGTTTTAAATGAAATAAATAAACCTAGTGATTTAAAAACTTTAAATATTGAACAGTTAAATACTTTAGCTAGTGAGATAAGAGAGGTTTTAATAGACACTGTAAGTTCTAAAGGTGGACACTTTGGTCCAAACCTTGGTTTTGTTGAGGCTACAATAGCTTTACATTATGTGTTCAATTCACCTATCGATAAGATTGTTTATGATGTATCACATCAAGCATATCCACATAAAATGCTAACTGGCAGAAAAGAGTTTTATATAGATAAAGATAAATTTAAAAAACTAAAAGGATATACATCTCAACATGAGAGTGAGCATGATTATTTTACAATAGGTCATACTTCAACTTCTATAAGTCTTGCTTGTGGGCTTGCTAAAGCAAGAGATGTAAAAGATGAAAAAGGAAATATCATTGCAGTAATAGGTGATGGTTCTTTAAGTGGAGGAGAAGCTTTAGAAGGACTTAGTAATGCTGGTTCATCAGATGAAAACATAATAGTTATAGTTAATGATAACGATATGTCTATTGCTGAAAACCATGGAGGACTTTATAAAAATCTTGCTCTTTTAAGAGAAACAAAAGGAAAAGCTGAAAATAATATGTTTACAGCATGGGGCTTTGAGTACCATTTTGTTGAAGATGGACATGATATAGAAGCTTTAATAAAAACTTTATCAGAAGTTAAAGATAAGGATCATCCTGTAGTTGTTCATATGCATACTATAAAAGGTAAAGGATATGAAGATGCGGAAAAAAATAGAGAGCAATTCCACTATGTAATGCCGTTTGATTTAAAGACAAAAAAACCTTATAATATGCCAACAGGAGAAAGTTATGGTGTAGTTTGCGGTGATTTCTTATTAGAAAAAGCTAAAAAAGATAAAACTATTGTTGGAATTACAGCTGCAACACCTGGATTCTTAGGTATGAATCCTATAAGAAAAGAGCTTCCAAAACAATATGTAGATGTTGGAATAGCAGAAGAACATGCTATAGCTCTTGCATCAGCAATGGCATTTAATGGAGCAAAACCAGTTGCTGCATTTGCAAGTACATTTATACAAAGAACATATGACCAATTATCACATGATCTTGCTATAAACAATAATCCAGCTACTATAATGGTTTATGCATCAGGTATAACAGGAGCAGATGTAACTCACCATGGATTATTTGATATTCCATTAATATCAAAAATTCCTAATATAGTATATCTTGCACCAACAAATAAAGAAGAAGTTTTAGCTATGATGGATTGGGCAATAGAGCAGAATAATCATCCTGTAGCTATAAGGGTTCCAAATACTGAGGTTATATCAACTGGTGAAAAAGTAGAAGCTAATTTTGATGAACTTAATAAGTATAAAATGGTTCAAAAAGGAAATAAAGTAGCTATTTTAGGTCTTGGAAAGTTCTTTACTCTTGGACAAAAAGTTGTAGAGAAGCTTAAAAAAGATTTAGATATAACAGCAACACTTATAAATCCAAGATTTATAACAGGTGTTGATGAAGAAATGTTAGATGGTTTAATGCAAGACCATTCACTTGTTATCACATTAGAAGATGGAGCACTAGATGGTGGATTTGGTGAAATGATATCTAGATTCTATAGTGCAAAAGATATAAAAGTGTTAAACTTTGGTGCAACAAAAGAGTTTACAGATGGTGTGCCTTTAGCCGAATTATATGAAAGATATCATTTAACAGAGGAACTTATAGTAGAAGATATTAAAAATACTATATAATTCAATATAAAAATAAATCTAAAAATTCCTGTTAGCTAAAGCTAACAGGAATTTTCTATTTCAAGATTTCAAGATTTTTGAGGTGATTACAATGAATTGTTTATATATATAAATTAAATTAGCCCTTCAAGTGTAGTGTCTTTTAAAAGTTTTTTAATAATACCTTCAGCAGGTAATGGTCTACCAGAATTTAAAGCTTTCATTGCTTTAGATAATACACGAATATCATATTGAGATGGGTGCATTACAGGTGGTACTTTATTAAGATTTAATAAAGTATAAGTTGCAATCATAGCTGAACGAATAGAGTATTCAACTGTAAATACAACATCATCTGGTATTTCAGAGAATTGTCCAAGGAATGCTAAGTTTACAGACCCTTCAGGAACAACTTTAGGTCTATCACCTAAAACTCTAGGCATAAATTGTGCTGTTATATAAGGCATCATTACAGGAATAACTTTGTCTGTTTTTAAAATTTCATCAATATAGTTTTCTAAACCTAAGTGATATAATAATTCTGACAATAGTTCATTTCCAGTACAGTCTTGCATTTTTTTCTTAATGAAGTTTCCTTCTCTATCAAGGTATAATCCATAAGCCCAAAGAACAATAACATCATCAGGTTGATTTGGGAAATGAGGCTGTCTATTACAAGTTACACTAAGTAACCAATTAGAGTCTACCATAGTAATAACTCCACCTGTAACTGTTTTTCCAGAGTGTGGTTCTTTTCCTGATAATTCACGAATTCTATCAACTAGTTTTGAATCTTTACAAGTGATAGTGAAAGATTCCCATTTAGATTTTTCTACATCACCACAGAATACATCAGGGTTACCAAAAGCAGGGTCTTTTTCAGCTATGTTTTTCCAAAGAGACCATATGCCCCCTAAGTCAGTTCTAAGTTTTGGAACTGTGTTATTATCTCCCATTTCTGAACACTCAGTCATAGAACCATTAGTTACCATAACTAAATCAGTTGGATTTATACTAATACAAGTTTTTTCTCCATTTAAGTTTAATTGAATAGCTTTAACTATTTTTTCAGTTGGAGTAATATGCATATCTAAATCAAGAACTTGTGCATTATAAACAAAATTTACATTTTTAGATTTTAGATATCTTGTAAGAGGAACAACGAATGTATCATACTGATTATATTTAGGGAAAATTAAGCAGCTCATATCGCTGAACTCTGGCAATGCGTGAATGAAGCGATGCATGTAACGTTTCATTTCAACAACGCTGTGCCAAGGTTCAAATGCAAACATTGAACACCAAAGATACCAAAAGTTTGTTTCTAAAAATGTTGGATCAAAAAATTGTTCTATAGTGTAATTTTTCAAGTCTTTTTCAGTAACTAAAAATAATTTAGTTAAATTTTTTACATGATCAGGAGTTAATCCTAAATCTTTTGCATTTATTTTTTCACCGCAATTTTTTATAAGTCTACAATTAGAAACGTTAGGATCTGAATCATTTAATTCTTTAAATTCATCTAATACAGAAAATCCTGGTTTTTCAAGTGCTGGAATATCAGCAAAGAGATCCCATGTACATTCGTAGAATTCTTCCATTTCTCTTCCACCACGACAAACATATCCATGCTCAGCATCACCAGCTCCGTCAAGAGAACCTCCCTCAATAGATGATTTTTCGAAAATAGTTATATTTTCTCCTTTCATATGACCATCACGAAGTAAATAAAAAGCGCTTGCAAGAGAAGCAATTCCCCCACCGACAAGATAAGCTTTTTTAGTGTCTATATTTTCTGGAATATTAGGATTATTTCTTCTATAATTACCCATAACTATCATCCTTTCGTTTGAATTAAAGTTTCGTCTTTATTGACATTATAGTTCTATGAGAATATGATTTAAATAACTAATTTTGAGAGTTTGTGCCAATATGGCACATTTTATTAAATCTGTGAATTTGGGATGGTGAAAATATGCGTAGTCCAGTAATCACTAAAATGACAAAGGAACTTTTTTCTAATGCACTTAAAGAATATATGAAAAAAAAGCCAATAAATAAGATTACAGTAAATGAATTAGCACAGTCATGTGGATTTAGCAGGAGAACTTTTTATCGGTATTTTAAAGATATATATGATTTATTAGAGTGGACTTATCAAATAGAAATTAAAGAAAAAATAGACGGATATATAGATTTTGAACATTGGCAAGAGGGGCTTTTAGATGTTTTTTGCTATTTTTATTCTAATAAGGAAATAAGTACGTCTATAATAAAATATTCTAAACGAAAATATCTAGAAAAGTTTTTAAATACTTTATTTAAAGACTCTATAAGAGATGTGATTCAAAAAGAGAAGCATTACGATATATTATCGGAGGATAAAAAAGAGTTTTTGATAAATTTTTATACAATAACTTTTACGGGAATTCTTATAGATTGGATAGAAAATGATATGAAAGAAAATCCAGAAGAAATTATTAATAATATAAGAGAAATACTTGATGGAAGTATACTTAGATTAGTTAAAATACCTAAATAAAAGTTTAATATATTTAGAGGCTTTGAAACATAAATATATAGAAAAATTTATATGAAAAATTAAGGTATTTTGTGATGCGATAGTATAAAAAATTTTAAAATTATAATTTATATTAAAATAATTTCAAAAATTAAAAATGTAAAGCTTATAAATTATGACTTTAAAAATACACTGAATTGTAAAACTTTCGAAATTGGTATATTATAAATATACTTTATAAGAATATTAGAAAAATATCTCTTTTTTATTTACATTTAGGAGGTAGTAGAATGAAAGTTTTATGGATAAAAATAAAAAATAATTTTAGATATTACACAAAAAATCTTGGTGGTAATGGATTTTTTGATTTAAGCAAAATAGAAAATAATTTAAATTCAATGAAAAAGAATAATACTAATAAGAGAGAAGTTAGACAACTTGCAAAAGTGATACAATTTCCAAGATAGTTAGATATAAATAATGGCTGTGTCCTAAGAGAATAGGACATAGCCATTGTTATTTTGTATTTTCTATCCAAATTTCAGTATGTACATTATATAGCTCTTTTAATTTCTTTCTAAAAATATTAAACTCTATTCCTAAAAGAATAATTAGTATAAGAATTATAACTATTAATCCATAAAAAACATATGATTCTCTAGGGATATAAGAGGAAAGAGTAAATAATACAATTGTAATAACAGCAAGTGTAAGACTTATTTTATCATGCTTTTTTTTAGAAATTTCATAACTTTCTCTAAAAGTTAAAAAATCTGAAAGTTTCACATATTTCTCTATAAGTTTTCTGTCTTCCACAGAATAATCTTTATATTTTCCTTTTTTTAAATATTGTAAAAGTAACTTATCTTGCGAAAGAGTAAGTCTTGAATTTGTTTCTAAAGATTCATTTATCTTATTTAAGATATCTCTATCAGAGAGTTTCACAGTAATCACTCCTTTAATTTAAATGTATATCTGATAGTTATTGTTTCTAATATTTATATCTTCTAGAATTAGAAGTTACTTTATCTATTCTAACATTTCAAATATATTCAATTATTACATTTTGGCTTAAGTATTTGAAGAAATAAGTTTTTAGGATTTTTAGGCTTAATAATTAAGTTATGGTTAGTAAATGGTGTTTTAAATAAAATAATTAGGGAATTGATAACAAGAGTGTAAAACTATTAAATTTGAATCATAGTTGACTTATTTTATAGTTTTTTTTGTATGTTAAAATAATATTCAAAGAGAGTTTGAGACGAGTTCATGTTTAGTTATATATTAAAGTTACTAATAGTGAAGAGATTAATTTAACTGATTTTGGGATTATATAATTAAATATGTATATTAAATAGTCAAAAATGTTTAAACTATTTAATATTTAAAGGAGTTGTTTAAAAATGAAAGAAAAAATTTTAGTAATAGGTTTAAAAGAATACGAAACAAAAAAAAGTTTAAGTGATTTAAGCGATAAAGAGCTTACAAGTATTATAAGTAAAGGAACAGACCTACTACCTATAGAAGGAATGGAATTATCAGTAAAAGAAAATGATAATTTTAGTAAAATTTTATTTGAAATTGATGAAATAGATTCTTATGCTAAAGATGAGAAAAGAAATGTAAGAATATATAATCAATATGTATTTGAGGAATTAAAGATTTTATTTTTAACTTATATGAATGGTATAAGCAAAGAATTGAAAGAAAAAATGAAGAAAATGCTTATAGATATGTCTGATTATCAATATGTTGTAGTTTGTGGGAAAGATTTATAGTTAGAAAAAATTATAGTTATAAAATTAAAAATTTTTATATAAATAAAGAAGAGAGAAAGACTGTAAAATAATATAGTCCTTTTATCTTCTTTATTAATTTTAATTTATTTTGAATTAGAATCTATTTTCTTTTTGTAACTCTTTAGATAAAACACCTTGATAAAATTGGAAAGAATATTAAAGCGTTTTAAATGTTAGGAGGGACTGTATGAATAAAAAGATAATAGTAACTATTTTAATTATTATAATTATAATTGCTAGTATAATAACTGGAATTAGTATTTTTTATAACCAAAAAAATAATTTAGCACAACATAAAAGTTTATTAAATAAGAAGGTTGCAACGACAGCTGTTCTAAAAAATAATGAAATTAAAGCTAAGATTGATCCAGATACTATAATTTTAGAAAATAATAATATAAAATATAGTACAAAAAATCTAATTACAGATACTATCGAAGAATGGATATCTAAAACACAATTTAATTATGTTGATTTTAATGAAAAAGCGACAGGTCTAACAAATGCACAGTTAGAAAAGCTTAAGAATAGTAAAGGAATGTTGTATTATTCATTTATTTATGCAAATGGTCCTTATGCAACACATAAAAATATTACAGCTCAAGAGCTTAATAAGACAGCTATAGTAGTTAAAGAACAATTAGATGGGACTTGGAAACCAGTTACTACTGGGTGGTCTCCTTCAAATTCTTAGATTAATATAATTTATATTCTTTAAAAAAATTTAGATTTTAAAAGGTATAGTGCAAATAGTACTATACCTTTTATTTTTAAAATTATGTAAGTCTATTTTAAAACATAGTTTAGTTTAATTTTAAAGTTTAGTGCTTCTTGTACTTATAATATGTTTTATTATTTGATAGATTATGATAACAATAATAACACCTATAAGTAATTTTAAATTCATATCCAACAAAATCACCTCTAAATTTATTTTATAGAAAAATTATAGTTTTTTGTATGCAATTAAGTTTCAATTTGCTTCTTTTCGGAATTTTTTTTGAAAAGTTGTTATTAAAGGAAGCATAATGATAATAGTTAAACCACCAGCAAAACCATTATTATAAAGTGTTAGACCTCCATGTATATATCCTATATTAGTTGCAATATTTACATGAACTATACCTACTAAAAGACCAGCTACGAATCCAAAGCTTCCTGCTATAGGGGCAAGACATGTTGAAAATAAAATTGCTAAAATTACAGAGGGAGAGGTTAATCCACCTACATTAAATAGTCCAGCAATTGTAGCACCAATCATAACAGGGATTATATTCTTTATAGTTTTACCAAAACTCCCAAAACCTACTACTGTGAAAATTCCACAGATAGTACCACCATTTAAATCTCCACCTATAAGAAGTACAAAAAGAGTACAAAAAGAGCAGAGAATAGCCATATTTATATAGATTGTAGAATCAAATAAAATATAGAAATCACTAATTAAACGTCCATTTTGTTTATTAAGAGCTTTTAGTTTAGCTAAATGGTTATCGCCAAGAATCAACCCTAATATTAATAAAGTTAAAGAAATTCCAAAAAGGAAAATACCTAAAGAAAAGTTATTTCCAGAACTCCATATGAGCTTAGAATCAAAATTTATTCCAAAACCTCTAAAGAAGGACATTAGTAAAGTTCCAATTAAACCACTTGCAAAACCTATATTGTATAAATTATAACCAGAATGAACTTTTACAGTATAAGAAGCAATAGGAGGTAGTATAAATCCAACAAATATTCCTATAAAAGCACCTAAAATATATGCAACTATTTTTGAAAAGTTATCAAGATAACTTAGCTGTGTCACAACAGGACTTAATGCTGTGCCTAAAAGAGCTATT
>JBOFRC010000266.1:0-7847 GCA_051650825.1 Sarcina sp.
GTGATTTCTCTATTCTAAGCAATTTTAATTTTTTTCCTATATCCAAATTATCACCCCTAATATGAGTTGGTTAATTATATCTAAACTAGAAGTTTAAAATTACTAAACTAAAAAATATTATAAGTACTATAGGATAATATATCAATAAAATTACAAAAAGTTTAAAAAAAATTATCTTTTTATAAAAATACACTTATAGCAAATAAGGATTTATCAATAATTAAATGTTAAAAAATTTTATAAAAACAGTATATTTACATAAAAATAAGGGGTAGATTGATATAAATAAGACAAAAATGTTGATAGGTATGGTATAATTTTACTTATAGAATTAAGCCTTTGATGGGATGTGATTATATGGGTTTTAAAAATGAAGAATATAAAAGAACGGGAAGTTTGGTCTACATAAAAAAACCTAGTTTTGAAGAATTAGAATATACAAAAAAATTGTGGAGTGATTATGACACCATGAAAGAAATCGGTGGAGTTTTTGATTTTACTGATAATCATAAAAGAAGTTTTTATAAAAAGATGATTAATCCAACAGATGGGAAAAATTTTTATTGTTTAGTATATAAAAATGATGGAACAAGAATAGGTGAAGTAAGCTTTCATGGGTATGATTCTGCAACTAAAATAGCTAGATTAAATGTTAAGATAGAGTATAGACATAGAGGAAAAGGTTATGGAACAGAGGCAATAAAATTATTACTAGAATTTTATTTTTACGAGTTTTTAGGCGAAGTAATAATGGAAACTCCTAAAAATAAAATAGGTGAAAATACATTGAAAAAATTAGGGTTTAGAGAAGCAACTCAAAATACCTATAGACTTAAAAAAAATGAATTTTTACAGGAAAAAACTATATCAGCATTAGAAATTGGAGTGATTGCATTTAATAGATTTAGTTTATCAAGATTAGGAGTTATAACAGAGTATTTTAATGAATGTAAAAAAGAAAAATTTGCTGATATAAACATAGATTTAATTGGGGGACAAGATATTATTATAAGTAATACAGGCGTACAAATAAAGCCCGATGCAGTAATTTCGACGAGGAAAAAGTATGATTTATTAATTTTGTTAGATGGGATAAACATAATTAAAGAGGGTGAAAGTACAAGAAGGACTTTAAAAAGTTTAATAAATAATGCAAAGATAGTAGTTGTAATGGATTCATCTATAAGCGTATTGATTGAATTAGACTATTTAAAGGGAATGAATATTATACTTAGTTCAGAGCAAAAAGCATATTATAGACAAGATCTTTGGAGATATAATATTTTAGATGAAGATTATATTGATAATGGTAAGTTTATTCTTATGAAAGGGCTTAATGGATTAATAGACGGGGGAATACATTTAATTGAAAAATTGTATGGTAAAAAAAATATAGAAAAGATAATACAGCATATATAAAAATGAAGCTAGAATAATTTCTAGCTTCTTTTATCTTTTAAAAATACCTAATATTATATTTAAAATATCTTTTACTGTATCTAACTGACCTGTTAGATTTTCTTTTGCAATTATTACATCAGCAGTTGTATCTGTAACCACATCACTAATATCTTTAGCATTTTCTGAAATATGTGCTACATTAGTAAGTGTCTGATCTAGATTTTTTTTATTTTCTGCGAGTAAAAGATTTATATTTTTTAGTACTTTTATAAGATGAGTAATGAGTATTATAAGGAAGATAATAGCTATTATAACTACTATACCAACAAGTCCCCATATGAACTCATTAAAATTGATTGTAAAGGTCATTTTTACATCCTCCTCTTAATTCTAAAAGAACTAAGCTTGTACGTTTTCTTTAGATGTGTCTTCATCAGCAACTGCAACTTCTTGAGCAGCTGTTTCTTCTACTATAACATCTTTAGATTTTTTATTTTTTAAGTATTCTTTTATTTTTGAATTTGCATCAGCTATATTTTCTTTACTAGCTTGGAGTTTATCGTTTAACGCAACTTTAGCCTCAGATGCTTTAGATTTTAATTTTTCGTTTGCATCAAGAGCTGAATTTTTGATATCTTCTCTAGTTTCTTTACCAGATTTAGGTGCAAATAAAACTCCACCAAGAGCTCCAACAGAAGCACCAATAATAGCTGTTACCCCAACAGTTTTAGCTGTTTTAGCCATTGCTTGTCTTTTTTTAGCTTTTCTTTTCTCTTCAAGTAATTGTGATAATCTCATATTTGTCCTCCTTAGATATAAAAATTGTATAGTTTAATTATAAACCAATTTAACATAATAATAAACCAAAAAGAGTAAAAAAAGAGTAAAATATTAGAATAAGTTATATATTAAAACCTTATATTTGATGAAATAAGTAGCTTTATTATAAAATTTTAAATTTATTGAATTTATAATAGGACAACTTTATAATATATTTATAATTATTAAGAGAAAGGTTAGACAAAATGTTAAAGTTTAAATTAGAAAGTGATAAATCTGGTAACATAAAATTTAAAATAAAAGTTAGTAAAGAATTAGAAGATAATATTATTATAAAAAGAGCTATTTTTGAAGGGAAAAAATTGAAAGGGAATAAAGAATATAATTATTTGTTGCCTAGTAAATATTTAGTACCTATCATAAATAATTTTGAAAAAAGTAAATTGAAGATTGATAAAAAGAGTTTATTGAGTATTTTAGAGTTTTCAGATGAATATGAAGAAAAATTTTACTATACAAATAAAGCTGATGCAAAATATATGAAAAAATGGAGAGATGAAGGATGTCCGACTATTTTTAAAATAATTTTAGATATTGAAACTCTCAATATTAATAAAGAAGTTGCATTTGAACGTTTACTATAATATAAAAACTGTGCTAAGAACTAGAAATTTTAAAGTTCTAAAAGCACAGTTTTTTTAAATTAAAATATATTTAACTATTTCCAACATTCACAATTTTTAATTTCTGGTATAGAAGATGCTTTAAAAACAGGTTCCTTTATACCTTGCTTTTTCTGAGCTCTATAATCATCTAAAGCTTTGAATGCTATTTTGCCAAGTAGAGCTATGGCTATCATGTTGAGGATTGCCATAAGTCCCATAAAAACATCTGCAAGGTCCCAAACTAATTGTACTTTAGCTAAAGCACCAAATAATACCATAGCTACAACAAGTATTCTATAAGAATTTATAATTTTTTTATTTTCACCAAAAATAAATTCTATGTTAGATTGTCCATAATAATAGTTACCAACTATAGAACTAAATGCAAATAATAAGATACAAATAGCTATAAAGTAAGTTCCGAACACTCCAAGATGAGATGCTAAAGAATATTGAGTTAATTGAACGCCTGTTGGGTTACTAATATTATTAGCAGCAAGAATACTATTAAAATTAACAGTATTTTTGATAAGGATTATGAAAGCAGTACATGTACATATAACTAAAGTATCTGTGAATACACCAAGTGTTTGAATAAGTCCTTGTTTTACAGGGTGTGATACTTCAGCAGTAGCCGCAGCATTAGGAGCACTTCCCATACCTGCTTCATTAGAGAATAATCCTCTTTTAACACCTTGCATAATAGCAGCACCTAAAACACCACCACCTACAGCATTAAAGTTGAAAGCACCTGAAAAAATCTCTTTAAATACAGATGGTAAATGATTGACATTCATAAGTATTACAACTACTGCAACTAATATATATGCAACAGCAAAAATAGGAACTATAATTTCAGAAACTTTTGCAATTCTATGGATACCACCAAAAATAACTAAAGCTGTTATTATAGCAAGGGCGATACCTACATATAATTCATTAACTCCAAATGCAGCTGAAAATGATTGAGATACTGTGTTTGATTGAACAGCGTTAAAGATGAATCCAAAACAAATAGTGATAAGAATTGAAAATATGATTCCCATCCATCTTTTATTTAAAGCTTTTTCCATATAGTAAGCAGGACCTCCACGGAAGCCAGTCCCATCTTTTGATTTATATATCTGTGCAAGCGTACTTTCTACAAAACTTGAAGCAGAACCGATAAGAGCGATTATCCACATCCAAAAAACAGAACCAGCACCTCCAACAGATACTGCAATAGCAACACCAGCTATGTTACCTGTACCAACTCTTGATGCAGTACTAATACAAAAGGCTTGGAATGAAGAAATTCCGCTTTTACCGTCTTTAGATTTTCCTATGCCATCACCTAGTAGCCTAAACATTTCTTTTACGTATCTAAATTGTACAAATTTAGTTTTAATTGTGAAATATATTCCTAAAGCAAGTAAAGCAAATATTAGAACATATCCCCAAAGTAGATTATTAATTTCTAAAATAAAGTTATTTAATAAATCCATAAATTTATGTCCCTCCTAACGTAGTTTTCTAATATAAATTTTAATATATATACATAAAAAATGCAAGAAAGTTGATAATATAATGCAATATTTAATTGTTAAATATAACTAATATATAGCAAAGTGTTGAAATATATAAAATTAAGTAGTATATAAAAAGTTTATTTTTATAAAATGAAACTTCAGTGGTTTATTATTGCAAATTAGAAAAAGCTACCCCTTTATATAAAAGGGTAGCTTTTATTAAAATTAAGCTGCTGCGTTTCCGTCACCTGTAGCAGGTGGAGTAGTAACTGGCGGCTGAGGAGGAGTAACTGGTGGTGTTACTGGAGGAGTAACTGGTGGTGTCACAGGCGGAGTGGTTTCTCCGCCGTTACCTCCATTACCGTCTTCTGGTGTTGGAGGAGTAGTTCCTCCTTCTTCATCTCCCTCATTTTCATCCTCATCAGGAAGTTTTGTCATATCATCTTTTTCTGTTGGTAAAAGATATTTATAATCAGCAACGTTTATTCCTTTGTGAACATAAGGCTTTTTTAGAAAAACTCTATTTTCTATTAAGCTGGGAGGTGTTGCTTCTGTTGCAAGTTTATCATTAAGTTTATTTACTTTAGCTGTTACATGGACATCACAAGATCCATTTGCTTTAAATCCTGAAACTGCTAATCCAGAAACAACTCTATTTCCACGAGGGTCTTTAGAGCATAAAGCAGTTGGTATTTTACCAGAGTCAGTACAAAGAGTAACTCCGATTATGCCATCTGGTTTATTTAATGTATGGTTTGCTTCTTTCCCTTGATGAGCAATTTTCATTATCTTTCCAAAAATATTGGCAGCTGTCTTTGAACTATTACTATTCATAGATTGAGGTTTATCATATCCAACCCAAACTGAAGCAGAGTAGTAAGGGGTAAGACCTGCGAACCAATAATCATGATCATAACTAGTTGTTCCAGTTTTACCTACAGTTCTCATATTAGGAACTTTAGCATTTGCAGGTATAGGTCCTTCTAGCATTTTATTCATTATATATGCAGTTTGTGGTGAGATTGCTTGAGTTGTTTTAGGCTCACCTTTTAAAATAACTTTACCGTTAGCATCTTTGATTTCTGTATATAATTTTGCTTCAGTAACAATTCCATTATTTCCAAAAGCACCAAAAGCATTTGCCATTCTGTATGGATTACTTCCATCTGGATTAGCAGGGTCGTTATTAAACTGTCCAAGTGCTAATGATGATAGTGTATTTTCAGATTTATCATTATAGATAAGTCCAAATTTTTTACCATAAGCAGATGCATTTTTAACGCCTACTTTATCTACAAGTTTCGCAGCTACTGTGTTAGTTGATCTTGCAAGACCTCTACTAATAGTAACGGCACCTTCATATACACCTCTTGAGTAGTTATCAGGAGAGTGGCCCCCGTATCTAGCTTTTTGTTCAGGAGTAAATGGAGAATCATCTATAGATGAAACTGAAGACATTAATTTTAAGTCTATAGCAGGTGCATAAGCTGTTAATGGTTTTACTGATGAACCAACAGATTTTAGTACACTATACCCTCTGTTAAGTCCACTTGGTGGTTGTTTGCCTCTACCACCTATTAGTGCTTTTACTTGTCCTGTCTTGTAGTCTGTAATTACAGCAGATGCTTGAAGTTTAGGTGTTCCAAACTCATCAAATGAATCAGAACCAGGAACTCCAAGGTTAACTCTATCGTCTAATATACTTTGAACTTCTTTTTGAAGACTTTCGTTCATTGTACTATATATTTTTAGGCCACCCTTATCAAGTAGGGCATAAGCCTCGTCTTCAGAATAACCAAGTTCACTTTGTAAATCATCAGCAACTTGATCAACAAGAGCTCTGTTAAATGATTCATAGTTAAATGAATTATTTATAGCTTTTTGATGGAATTCAAGTTTACCATTATTTAAATCTGCAATTGCTGTATCGTATTCAGCTTTAGAAATCTTTTCAAGTTCTAGCATTTTCCCAAGAACAGTTTTTGTTCTATCAAGATATCTACTAGGATCATTTTGGTTTCTTTCAGAAAAAGCATCATATGAACTAGGAGCTTGAGTTATACCAGCTAAGTATGCACTTTCTATAAGTGATAAATCTTTTGCTGATTTACTAAAATATCTGTTAGAAGCTGCTTCTACACCGTATGATAGTCCGCCAAGCGGAATTGTATTTAGATAAGCTGTTATAATTTCATCTTTACTCATAATCTTTTCAAGTTCTATTGATAAGTAAGCTTCTCTAATTTTTCTTTCTAACTTTTTTTCGTCAGTTAATACAGTATTTTTGATTAATTGCTGAGTAAGTGTAGACCCTCCTTGAAGAGCAACATTACCTGAAAGTTTTGATTTTATATTGAATACAAGAGCGCCAAGTATTCTCTTTACATCTATACCCTGATGTACATAAAATCTTTCATCTTCTATAGATACATAAGCATCTTTTAAATGTTTTGGAATTTCTCCAGGTTTAACTTTAAATCTTATTTTTTCAGTTTGTATAATATCTACTTGTTTCCCTGAATCATCAAATATTTGGGCAGGTTGTGCAAGGTTTTCTATATCCGCAAGATTGATATTAGGTGTACTTTTTATAATGGCGAAGGCATACCCTGCACAAGTAACGATAGCTGTAAGTACTATAAATATGATTGACAAAGAAAATATTTTAAAGAATTTTTTAGCCTTAGATGGTTTTTTAATTCTTCTTTTAGTCCTAAGATTATTACTTTTCTTTTCTGTCATAGTCTTCCTCCTAATTTAATTATTATATAGTTAAATTTTTAAGAATTTTAATTTAAAATATCCCCCAAGATAGAATAAATTCAAAATATTCCCTATTATTATAGCATATTAATAATACAAGAATAAATAAATATCAGAGAAAAGTAGGTGAACAATTTGTATCTAAGGCACAAAAAGGGAAAATTTGTTATAGAGCATAAGCTAAGACTTTACATAACTTTAATAATCTTAGCATTTAGTACTTTATTTATTTCATTTATATATTATTTTGATAAAGTAATAGCTCCAACCGTTTTATTAGTAGCAGATGCAGAAATGAGAGCAAAATCTATGGAAATAGTAAATAAAAATATAAGTGATATATATGGAGAAGGATTTGTTTATGAGGAAATAATGGATGTTGATAAAGATGAATTAGGTAAAATTTCTATGGTAAAGGCTGATACGATGAAACTTAACGCTTTAGCAACTAAGGTGGCTATAAATGCTCAAAAAGATATCGAGGAAGTCGGGAGCGTAGGAGTAAAAGTTCCTATGGGATATGCTCTGAAAAACAATATTTTAGCTTATTTCGGACCTAAAATTACAGTAAAAATGGAACCTATAGGACGAATCAAAACTAGCTATGAATCAACATTTGAAAGTGCAGGAATAAACCAAACAAGACATAAGATTTATATTAATATGGAAACAAATTTAAAAATAGTATTACCGCTTCAAAGTAGAGAGGTTATAGTTCGTCATCAAATAC
>JBOFRC010000267.1:0-2183 GCA_051650825.1 Sarcina sp.
GGAAGTGTATTTTTACTCTGTTCTGTTTTTCTCTCCTAGATGCAGCGCTCTTTCACCCTGTAGTTTTCATTGTGCTCGCTGTGCTGCTCATACTGATATTTGCCCTGGTCATGGTTTATAAATACAAATGTTACAAAGCACGAGGTATGTTTTACTTACATACAAATGCATGCAGAGAGCCATGCACACATACACACACGCATATGCACGCAAACAAACTGTGTAACCATTCCTTATGCTGTGTGTTTCAGGAGCTGGAGTCAGCATGAACATGAACAAAACCAAGGCAGCAGAAGCAGAGGAAGTGTTCAGTGTTTCAGATGTAAGAAAACTAAACTCCAAAGCCTTGCTAGTGGACACAAGAGGCTGCAACGTTCAGTACAGTCCACGTTACAAACGTGTGGGATAGAACGACTTACTGATGATTTTACTATTAGTGGGGCGGATTATGTAAAGTTTGTTTTTAGGATGGCACTACTGGAAGGGAGTGGAATCATCAAAATCAAAAGGGTTTATACCCTTGAAACCATGAATGTGCTTAGAAATTTTCACTGCAGTCTGCCTATTAGACTATATTGTGTACTGTTTAGACATAATTGGTTAATTGGTGATTCCCATCATTTCATCTAGCGCCATCGTCAGGTCAAAATTTCAATTTGTCCAATACTTATGACCAAATATTTGTAAAACTATTGAGATTTCCATCAGCCTCACTGAGCAGCTTTGTGCTTAGTGCTAATTAGTGAATGTTAGCTTGCTAATATGCTAACCTAAGATTGTCAATATGGTAAACATTGTACCTGCTAAACATCAGCATGTTAGTATGTTATTATGAGCATATTAGCATGCTGACGTTAGCATTTAGCTCAAAGCAGCGCTGCCCCTAAGTATAGCTCATATATTTATATACAGTCTATGGTATATAGCCTCACAGAGCTGCCATCACGAATGTAGACGCTTACTCTTGTTACCTGACAGTGGTGCTAGATGAAAGGTCTGGGGTCACCAAACTTATCAGTAATCATTTTCCTTTGCCAGTAAATGCTTACACCAAATTCCACAGCACTCTGACCTGTGAATAGAAAGATGTCTTGCTCTAGACCA
This sequence comes from Sarcina sp., assembly GCA_051650825.1. Classification (GTDB taxonomy): domain Bacteria; phylum Bacillota; class Clostridia; order Clostridiales; family Clostridiaceae; genus Sarcina. The sequence goes on from JBOFRC010000267.1 coordinate 1,105, forward strand.
AAGTACTGAGCAAATGAAATGGCCAACTAACTGACGATTAGGCCATTTTTAGGCTCTGTTGCTAGTGTGGCAGAATGTAGTTTTGAATTATTACTGATAAGTGGATTTCGAAAGATGTGCATAATAACATGAATTCTCAGTCGCCCTCTGATTTGTTCATTTTTGTTGACTCTTTTTAGACTTGTGAAAATCAAGACATTGTAGCTTGCTCAAAGCAGGGGACCTCCAAAGCGCAGAGCACCTGTAACCACTATGATGATGCAGGTGAAGACCAGTCTGTGTACCAAAACTTCGACATAACAGAGGAAATCTACTGTAATCAAGCGTACACTACAGCCAATAAGAGATGAACAGCATGCTCATCTGTGATCAAACCTTGCATATTTGGGTCACGTGTTCATATTATTTCCCTGTTTGTATTGTCTCAATTAACAGTTGACCAACACATATTCACACCACTGTGGTCCAACCTTTTCATTGTCTGACTGAAGACAACAGTAATATGATTATTTGTACAGATTTGTTTAATATTTACCATCAGATATATTTAGTACTTATATTCATTGCTTTAACTTTGATTTTACATTTGTGCTTTTGTCTTTACATTCATTATGATTGCTTATTGTTAATATAACAAACTGTTTAACACACCTGCACTCCTTGTAAGAAATTGTAACCATTTCAGCTCAATACCCCAAATGTAAGTTATCTACAAGTACACATACCTTTAGTAAATGTGAATAAACGAACAAAACCAAGAAAAGCCCGTCTTTACAGACCATAGTCTTAATTGGAACAGCTCATCAGTATTGTTTTTTTGCACTATATAAATGGGATATAAAAACAATATCGCCACATTGTCACTTAGTGTGAGTTCCAGACATTTGATGAATTTGTCGTAAGCAGTCTATTTTCAGGACCCAAATGCATGAACTCACGGAAACAGAGCTGGATTAATAGGCCTAGGACGGTTTTTATTGTGCATATTATTGCAAGTGTGAATGAATGCTAGATCCGGCGTCACCCGTGGACTCCCTGAGGATCCGACTGAACCGAGTCGGAGGCGTGACTAACGACAC
>JBOFRC010000268.1:0-1650 GCA_051650825.1 Sarcina sp.
TCACTCATCAGCCACTCACTACATATACCAACCCAGACGCTTTGCTCCTTTGTTCATCCTGTCTGCTGACTATGAACTGCGCCAGCCTGCCTGTTTCGTCTGCGTTTGGGTCCCTCCGCTGCTGCCTGCACTCCCACCACGACAAAAACAAACTTTAAACAGTATATAACACTAACAGAGTGTGAAACGGGACAAAAACACTGAAAGTTAAAATAATAAGTTAGATTTTTGCCTTTGAGACGTTTCACAGATAAGGATGAAGTCAGACATATGCAAAAGGAACGAGACCTTTAATGTTACACATTTAAATCTGATTCAGGTTGATATTTCATAACACTTTAAAGACTGAAAACACTTGAATCCGTGACACATTTTCATTGAACAAAACACGTAAAATGTGACCTTTCTTCATAACTATAAACGTTTAATGTCATGTTTGACATTCACTTCTCCACCTTCAGAGTTCCTGGAGCCGCTGTTGACACCGTCAGTCTCGGTTTGTGCTAAAGTCAAACGAGCCTGACCGGACACGGCACAGCGACCGACATCTAGTCTGTTACAGCCCGACATCGTCTGCCTTCAGCGTGATGATCATCATCTGGACACTGTGGATGCCCGGAGTAGACGATCCGGCCAGCTCGGGTTTATCGGCGTCAAAGTTTTCCGGCCGAACGTCGACGCAGCTCAGCTTCCACCTGCGGAGCAACGCTTCGATCGACCAGTCGGCACTGAAACACGAGGAGGAAGAGGAGGGTTAAAACTGACGCAGTGACGCACAGCTGAAGTGAAACCGCACATTTCAGGTTCATAACTGGAGTGTATGTTGTGTTGTTGTTTTAAAAAGTGACGTGTTGGTGCTGTTTCCCCCACAGACACACAGCAGCTTTTTACTGAACCTCCTCTCTTGGTATGTGGTCCAGAACTGGGCTCCGGGGTTTTCTCTTAGAAGAAAAGCAACGGTCACAAGGACATCTTCGAAATCTGAAACAGGTGACAAATGTTTGGTCACTCAGTTTGACATAAACTACGTGGCCAAAAGTATGTGGACACCAGGGTTGTCACTATTTCAATAAAGTCTGAACGAATTCGAACTAAGAGTGAAACTAAGGTGAATGAATATGACTTAAGTAGAGAAATAAAGAAAACTAGAGTTTGCTGATGCTGTCGTGCTGACCCGAACCATTTCTTTTATTTCAATCGAATTCAATCAAGTATACAGAGTCTTAGCCTTCAGTATCGTCTGTACATGCTGCTGTCTTCATGTTGTGGCTCCACTTCTGTATTTATCCTGAAAACCTCCTGAGACAAACACAAGAGGCTGCGTCTGCTGCAAATGGCGGCCTTTTTACCAGCTTCCGGCTCCTGAGGATGAGCGTGGTGAAGTCGGCAGTCAGACGAGGCTGTACAGGTGCTCCGCTGGTTTCTGGCTGTACAGGTGCTCCACTGGTTTCTGGCTGTACAGGTGCTCCACTGGTTTCCGGTTGTACAGGTGCTCCACTGGTTTCTGGTTGTACAGGTGCTCCACTGGTGTCTGGTTGTACAGGTGCTCCACTGGTTTCTGGTTGTACAGGTGCTCCACTGGTGTCTGGTTCCTCTGCTGCCTCACTTGTGTCGCAGCAGTAAGACAGCAGCTTTTTACAGTCTGATCTT
>JBOFRC010000269.1:0-2103 GCA_051650825.1 Sarcina sp.
AAAATGGCTGAGCACTTTCCTTGCACTTTAGTTTCTGTTGTATCTCTCACCAGTATCGGACGATCCCTACTTTTGGTTTCTACCAAACGTGATAGCAAACTTTAAAACACTGTGAAGTGAAACAACACAGCGTTAGGTATCTTTAGCTAATGTTGGTCATCCCTCCAACGGCTCTCCTAAGACTACAACTCAGTATAATGCTGGTGGCCGTTGTTTCTCCTCATTCCTGCCCAATACTGGCCCCTTGAACAACTACCGTATTTCCTCACATAAAATCCGGTCTGAATGAATGGCCGGGAAAGTGGATGACGTGAACAAATAAGGACAGGTCCCAAATACAGGCCGGGGGAAAAAACAAGGGTGGATATAATGGGCATGCCAACTAAGCATAATGTACATTTCCATCGCTTTAATTTAATAATTTCAACAATATAATCATGCTCTTTTCAACACTTTCTTGTTCTAGATTACTCATTTCAGTATTGTCCGATTTCAGTCACTGCGGGTGTGTGTGTGTTAATGTCCCAGCCAAACTGTATACTTTACAAGTGCCATAAGTTGGCAATAGCTACATTTGAGAACCATATGGAAACCGCTCAAGTCACTGAATTTTCACGGTCCTGCACATATTTCACAATAAAAGCCTTGTTAAGAAATGAAGGGATTCTGTCCACAGAAACACTGGAGAGCTTTTAATTTGAAACAAGTGTGATGAGTTTGTATTAACAATGTAAGGGCCACGGTTGGGTAGTGTGGTGTCTTGTTTGCCTTCACACACACACAGTGCTGGTTCTGGGCCGCACCCGTCCAGCCGAGCCCAAACCTGAATTCAACAATGACACAATTTGTGGTACACAAAGTTACAACTGTTATACTATAAGGCAATTTTTTATCTTTGACCCAGAACTTACTTTCTTGTAATGTTTTTGTGTTTATTAAAGAAAAAAAAGAAAAACAAACAAATGTGTTGTCACGTGCCTCCCTTACCCACTTATAGAGAATCTGTGGTGGTGGGAAAATGCAAAAGATTCTGCAAACCAAAAAAAAAGTTAGTGCAAGCCCATCTAATCAGCCAGTATCACATTTTTCCACAACCACAGATCACCTGCGAGTTGTGGAAAGGCTGATGGGAATGTCATTAGTTTTGCAGGTATTTGGTCATAAAGCAAAGTATTGGACATTTTTACACACTGTGAGTTCTAGCGTCATCATCTGTGGTTTTGTTCAACTACATTTGTGTATGTCTGTGTATATGACACACACTGTCCATACTGGCTGTGAAGAGATCCCTTCCTAACATGATTTTTTTTTGTCAGAGATGGTGGACAAAATCCAGAGTCCTCAGTCTGTGTAAAAATGCAAAAATTAGTTAGACAAATGTTGTGGATATCTTTCAAAGTTAGAGTTTTTTAGTAGAAAATTCTCTCTTTGTGTTTCCTCTGACAGTTGTTCCTAGCTGAGCTGCAGTGGAGAGACAGTAATGGGAAAATTGGCACTAAAAAGACCATAACTTTAGAAGATACCCACTTGATTTGTCCAACTCAGACTGCTGAAGTCACATATTAGCTTCAGCTAAACGTTTGTATGCACAGAAGGAGAACTGTGGCTCTTGTCCCCCATCACTTACATTAAAATCACGTTAAGAAGGGATCTCTTCAGGCCCAGTATTGAAAAGAGGGATGATTATAGACCCATAACTCTTTCAGTGTACATGTAAGTTTTGTTTCAGGACAGACTTAAACAAATGTGAACCTCAACCTCCTTTAATACCAATGGGAAATTGCAGTGTTACAGCAACCAAGTCACACATATGATCACAAAACAACAGGGGTGGAAGAAGTACTCAGATCTTAAGTAAAAATAGCAATACCACAGTGTAGAAATACTCTGTTACAAGTAAAAGTCCTGCATTCAAAATTATACTTAAGTAGAAGTGCAAAAGCATTAGCATCAAAATATACTTAAGAAACCAAAAGTACTCACTATGCAGAATGACCCATTTTAGAATAATATATATTATTGTATTATAATTATTGATGCATTCATGTGTAAGCATCACTAATGTTGCAGCTAGGAAAAGTGGAGCTAATTTTTTATTATATA
>JBOFRC010000270.1:0-22968 GCA_051650825.1 Sarcina sp.
AGTTGATTGTGATTCCTCTTTCTTTCTCTTCTGGTGCTTTATCTATCTCATCATACTTGAAAGCTTCAGCTCCACCTCTTTGTGCTAAAACTGATGTTATAGCAGCTGTTAATGTTGTTTTACCGTGGTCAACGTGACCTATTGTTCCAATGTTTACGTGTGGTTTACTTCTCTCGAATTTAGCCTTTGACATTGTAAATTCCTCCTTTTTAATAAATAAACTTCGCCTAGTGTTTTCCGTTTTACAATTTTTGGAGCTCATGATCGGACTTGAACCGACGACCTCCGCCTTACCAAGGCGACGCTCTACCGACTGAGCCACATGAGCAACTTTATACTTGTTTTAATTTATCTCTATACTTTAATGAGTTTACTACTAATAAGGTTTTTTGTCAATAAAATATTGACAAATCACTAGCTAGTTTTTTCACTAAAAGATTTTTCTAATTTTTTCTTTACTCGCTGCAATGCATTATCTATAGATTTAGCCTCTCTATCCAAGTCTACAGCGATTTCTTGATATGTTTTCCCATCTAAATATGAGTTCAAAACTTCCATCTCTAAATTAGATAATACCTTCTTAATTTTACCTTCAATATCAGCTACTTCTTCTTGCCCAATAACTAATGCTTCTGGGTCAGTTATTCTAAGTCCATCAATTACATCTAATAAAGTTCTCTCTGAATCTTCTTCATATATCGGTTTATTAAGAGAAACATATGTATTTAGTGGTATATGTTTTTGTCGTGTTGCAGTTTTTATAGCTGTTATTATCTGTCTAGTAACACATAACTCTGCAAAAGCTTTAAATGAGCTTTCTTTTTCACTATTAAAATCTCGTATTGCTTTATATAACCCAATCATCCCTTCTTGATAGATATCTTCTTTATCAGCTCCTATTAAAAAGTATGATTTAGCTTTCACCCTCACGAATTGCTCATATTTATTAATTATTATCTCTTGCGCTATAACATTTCCATCTTGAGCTTCCTTAACTACTTCCTCATCAGCTTTTACTAATAATTCTTTTTCTGTCAACAAATTCCCTACTATCATACACTCTCCCCCTTTAGACCATTTCAGGAAAATACAATACCTAAAGTTTACATATCACTTTTTCTAAGTTTATCTAATGCCGTTGCTACTTCGTCACTAATGCTATCACCCAATAAGTTTCTATTTAAACTCAGATTTTTCTTAGTTCTTACTCTAATTATTTCTTCTACCTTTAATACCTCATTATAAAATTCTAATGATGGCATTCTTGTTGCACCTCTTTGAAAAATTGTTTGCTGTTCTAAATTATCAGATGTTACAACAACAACTTCATACTTTTTCCCAAACTCATCAACTTTTCTTTCTATATATCCATCAGCTGTTTCTCCACCCTTTGTATAAACAATACTGACTTTTTTATTTTTTCCCACAAATTCTTCTTTTTCTTCACTATTAATGACTTTATGAGCATCAAAAACTATATAAGCTTTACAGTTTTTATATGAAGAGTAATTCTCAATTTTCTCAATAAGTTTTTTTCTAACATTCTCAAGTTCGTTACCTTTTATAAGCTTTTTAAGATCAGGCCAGCTATTTATTACATTATAAGCATCTATAAAGATAATATTCACTATTCATTCTCTTACTTTATTAATCTAGATTTCATCACTTCATACATCATAATTCCACCTGCAACTGATGCATTTAATGAATTGATTTTTCCTACCATCGGAATTTTAACTAACAAATCACATTTTTTAGCTGTTAACTTTGACATACCTTTTCCTTCATTACCTATTATTAAGGCACAAGCTCCTGAGAAATTAACATTATAACTAAACTCTTTTCCTCTTATATCACTTCCGTATATCCAGACACCCTTAGCTTTTAGTTTATCTATTTCATTATTTATATTTGTAACTTTTGCTATTTTCATATGTTCTATAGCTCCTGCTGCTGTTTTATAAACAGTACCTGTTACACCAACATTTCTTCTTTTTGGTATTATAATTCCATGTACACCACAAAGTTCTGCTGTTCTAACTATTGAACCTAAATTATGTGGATCTTCTAATTCATCTAATATTATTATGAAAGGTTTTTCATCACGTGATTGTGCATATTCTAATATATCTTCTACTTCACTATATTTAAAAGGTGTAATTTGAGCTATAACACCTTGATGCGCATTAGTTTCACTTAATGAATCAAGTTTTTTTCTATCAACTTCTTTAATCATAACTTTTTGTTCTTTTGCTAACGCAATTATCTTTGTAATAGAACCTTCTATTTTTCCATTAGCGATGAAGATTTGCTCTATTGTTGTTCTACCTGATTTTAATAATTCTATAACAGCATTTCTTCCTTCAACTAAATCTTCTCTTCCTTCATTAACATTTTCTGAAGTTTGAGTCTCCATTACTTTTTGCTCATATCTTTCTCTTCTTTGCATTTTTTCCATACTTTTTTGATATTGTCTCATTTGTCTAGCTTTATTTTCTGATTTCGTCATATTCTAACCTCTTTTCATTTTTTAACCTTATACGTAAAATATATATCTTAGCAAATCAAATTTACATATAAACTTTTATTTCATCTTAAGATACAATATTAAAATTATCTTTTGTCAAACTCACTAATTCCTATATTCAATAATTCTATTAATCTATCTTCTTGAGAACTTAAATATAAATATCCAACTAAAGCTTCAAAACCTGTTGCTGCTCTATAATCTCTAACACTAGCGTTCTTAGGAACTGTAGCTGATTTAGTGTTTCTTCCTTTTTTAAATACTCTAAGTTCTTCTTCTGTTAACACAGACTCTAAAATCTGCATTATATCACTTTGTCCTTTAGCCTTAACATAATTAATGGCTTTTACATGTATCTTATGTGCTGATAATCCTCCATTTTTAGCAAGTATATAATTTCTTATGTATACTTCATAAATAGCATCTCCAATTAACGCTAATTGTAATGAATTAAGCATCATAACTTCTTGTTTTGTATATTTTTTTAGTAACATATTTTCTAACATATTTCTCTCTCCTTAGATAGAAATAGATTTTATAAAATCTACGTCTACTAATATAGATTATATATTTAATACTATAATAACTCAACATTTCAATTGACTATTAATCTTATAAATTCTACTTTTTCGTTCTTTATTTTATTTATCGTCAAATTTTACCTTTACAAAAGACAAATATATTGTTGTTTTGATAAATTTAATAAAATCAACTTTTCTTGAATACTTTATTTTTTAAAAATATCCTGTAAAACAAAATATCTAAATAAAAAACTATCCTAGCACTTTATAACTAAGATAGTAATTTGTGTACATTAAATTTTTTTCCATCTAACACCTTGTGGTGTATCCTCTAAAACTATTCCTCTAGCTTTTAACTCATCCCTAATTTCATCTGCTCTTGCAAAATCTCTATTCTTTCTAGCATCTTGTCTTTCTTGAACTAATGCATCTATTTCAGAATCTAAATTTACTTTAGTTGAATTTTGTAGAATTCCAAGTGGAGCACCAAGTTCTCTAACTAGATTTAATACTGCTTTAGCAAGTTCCTTTGAATTTTCATTACTCATATGAGTATTAATATCCTTTACTAAATCAAATATAGATGTTATTGCATCTGCTGTATTAAAATCATCATCCATTTTAGCAATAAATCGCTCTTTGTATTGCCCTAAAGATTCAAGATATTTTTGCTCTTGCTCATTTATACTATCAGTAGTTGAACCATCAATAATTTCTTCTAACTTAGCAACTGCATTATATAATCTTTCCATTGACGCTTTAGCTGATTCTAATAAATCTGCACTAAAGTTTAGTTGTTGTCTATAGTGAGCTGATAACATTAAAAATCTTATAATGTCTGCATCATATTCAACTAAAGTTTCTCTTGCAGTCTTAAAGTTGTTTAATGACTTAGACATTTTTTGATTATTTACATTTACAAATGCTGAATGCATCCAGTAATGTGCAAATGGCTTTCCTGTTAAAGATTCACTTTGTGCAACTTCATTTTCATGATGTGGAAATGCAAGATCTGATCCCCCAGCATGAATATCTATTGTTTCACCAAGTAATTTTTTTGCCATACATGAACATTCTATATGCCATCCTGGTCTACCTTCACCCCAAGGACTTTCCCAAGCTGGTTCGCCCTCTTTTTTAACTTTCCATAAAGCAAAATCCATAGGATCTTCTTTTCTTTCATCAATATTTATTCTAGCACCTGATTGTAATTGTTCTATATCTTGACCTGATAATTTTCCATACTCGGCAAAAGATTTAGTTCTAAAATAAACATCTCCATCAACTTCATATGCTACACCTTTTTTTATAAGACCAGAAACAAATTCAATAATCTCTTCAACAAATTCAGTAGCTCTTGGATTTACAGTAGCTCTTTTTATGTTCAAACCATCAGCATCTTTATAATATTCATTTATATATTTATCGCCTAATTCTTTAACTGTGCACCCTTCCTCATTTGCTCTTCTTATCATCTTATCATCTATATCAGTAAAGTTTTGAATAAAATTGACTTTATATCCTCTATATTCAAAATACTTTCTTATTGTATCAAAGACAATAAATGTTCTACCATTACCTATGTGGAAAAAATTATATACCGTAGGTCCACATACATACATACTAACTTCTCCTGGTATTATCGAGTTAAATTCTTCTTTTTTCTTGGTGAGAGTATTATATATCTTCATCCCTTTACCTCCTTGTTATTTAAGAGGATGCATAAAACATCCTCTCTAGCTATAATATTTAAAATTCTTTTTATTTGTTAATCTCTTGATTTATTCTATCATAAATTGCTTCGATTTTAACAACCTCAGCTTCATCCGCTGTTCTTAATTTAAATTCAAGCTCACCATCAGCTATTCCTCTACCAACTGTAATCCTCATTGGTACACCTAATAACTCAGCATCCTTAAACTTAACACCTGCTCTTTCATTTCTATCATCTAAAAGAACATCAAATTTCATTTTCTTAAGTTTTTCATAAATCTCTGTAGCAACAGTCATCTGATCTTCGTTTTTAGCATTTACAGGAATTACTGAAACTTGGTATGGAGCAACTTCCATTGGCCATATAATACCATTTTCATCATTATGTTGTTCTATTATTGATGCAAGTGTTCTAGTAACACCAATTCCATAACACCCCATTAAGAAAGGCTTGCTTTTACCATTTTCATCTATAAACATAGCACCCATAGACTCTGAGTATTTTGTTCCTAACTTAAAGATATGTCCAACCTCTGTTCCTCTAGCAATTGTTATTGTTCCGTCACAACAAGGACATTTTTCCCCTTCTACTATGTTTCTAAAATCACCAACAGTTCCCTTAAAATCTCTATCATAATTTACATTCTTTAAGTGGTATCCTGTCTCATTAGCGCCAACAACAAAGTTGAACATTTTAGTAACTTCTACATCTACTAACATTTCATCAACCTTTATTCCTATTGGTCCTGCAAAACCACATTCAGCATTAGTTGCCTCTCTAACCATTGAATCACTTGCCATATCAAGATTAAGTATATCTCCTAAAGCATTAGCTACTTTAGTTTCATTAACCTCTCTATCTCCTCTAACAAATACAGCAACCGTTTTTTCATCAGCTTTAAATATTAATGTTTTTACTGTATTTTTAGGTGAAACTCCTAATGATGTTGCAACTTCTTCTATTGTTCTTTCATTTGGTGTTTCTATCTTTTCAATAGCTAACATATCTACTACTTCTTCTACATCTGCTGTTGTCTTAGCTTTTTCTATATTAGCTGCATAATCACACTTAGTGCAGAATGCTATATCATCCTCTCCAACTGCTGACTTAACCATGAATTCAGCTGAATTTGACCCACCTATAGCACCTGAATCTGCTTCAACGCACTTAGCATCTAAACCACATCTAGTAAAAATGTTAACATACGCATCGTGCATCTTATTAAAAGCAAGATCTAATCCTTCTTGATTTATATCAAAGCTATAAGCATCTTTCATTATAAATTCTCTTGATCTCATAACACCAAATCTAGGTCTTCTTTCGTCCCTATATTTTGTTTGAATTTGATATAAATTAAGAGGTGCTTGCTTATATGATTTAACTGTATTTCTAACAATATCAGTAAATACTTCTTCATGAGTTGGTCCTAAACAAAACTCTCTATTATTTCTATCAGTTACCCTGAACATTTCTGCACCATATGCATCCCATCTTCCTGATTCTTTCCAAAGCTCTGATGGAATTATAGCTGAACATAATAATTCTTCAGCCCCTGCTTCTTCCATTTCATTTCTTATTATATCTTCAACTTTTTTTAAAGCTTTTAATCCATAAGGCATAAAATTGTATATACCTGCTGCACTCTTTCTCATAAGCCCTGCTCTTAACATTAACTTATGACTTTCTATTTCTGCTTCTGCTGGAACTTCTCTTAATGTAGAAATTAGCATATTTGACATTTTCATATTAAAAATACCTCCTAAAATTTAAATTTAAATACAAAAAAACTCCCCCTAAATATAATTAGGGCGAGTAATATATCTCGCGGTACCACCTAAATTTGTACTCTAATCATGATAACGGTATTAAACCGATAGTTTTGCTACACTCCAAAGTAGGTTCAAAGCATGGGTAAGAATCTTTCAGCCGGTGAATTCTTTCTCTGCAAAAGGCTGCTTCTACTAGTCTTTATCATCGTTTTGCATATTTAATTCTAACTTTTACTAATTATATATGTTAATTTTATTCATGTCAACAAGACGCTATGACTATATTTTATTACCACTTGCAAAAACATTTGCAAGTATCAAATCTTCTTTTGTTGTAAGTTTAATATTTATATAACTACCTTCATAAAGATACACTTTGTGGCCATAATGTTCAACCACCATAGTATCATCAGTAGGCAATATATTTTCAGTCTGTATCTTCTCATGACACGCTTTAATTATTTCATATTTAAAGCACTGCGGTGTTTGTATCGCAACTAACTCACTTCTATTAAATGTTTCCTTAGAAAATGATTGCTCATCCTTAAGTTTAATAGTATCTTTAGGCATTACACCTGGTGCTGCTGCTCCAAATTCCCTAGCATACTTAATTCCATTTAATATAATTTCTTCACTAACAAACGCTCTAGCTCCATCATGAATTAAAACAACATCTGATTCTTCTACCTGTCTTATAGCATTATATACAGAATCACTTCTCTCTGTACCACCCTCAACAATTTTAGAGATTTTAAAATTATACTTAGATTGTATATTTTTATTAAAATACTCTATTTCATCCTTTGGCAATACAAGAATTATCTCATCAATACTAGAACACCCCTCAAATTTCTTTAATGTGTAATATATCAATGGATTCCCTTGAACTTCTATAAATTGTTTACTAACAGAAGCTTCCATTCTTTTTCCTTTTCCCCCTGCTAGTATTATTGCTACATTCTTCATAAAACTTAATCCTTTTTCTTAGCGAATATCATTCTACCAGCTGCTGTTTGTAGAACAGAAGTAACATCAACTTTTATCTCAGTATTCATATATCTTCTTCCACCCTCTACAACAATCATTGTTCCATCATCTAAATAAGCTACACCTTGACTAGGTTCTTTACCATCTTTAACAATTGTAATTGTCATTTCTTCCCCTGGTAAAACAACTGGTTTAATAGCGTTCGCTAATTCATTAATATTAAGAACAGGAACTCCTTGAACCTCAGCAACCTTATTTAAATTATAATCATTAGTTAGAACTTTACCCTCTAATTTTTGCGCAAGCTTTAATAATTTACTATCAACTTCGCTTATTTCTGGGAAATCACCTTCCCAAATTTCAACTGCCTGATCTAATTCTTTTTGAATTTTATTTAATATATCAAGACCTCTTCTTCCCCTAACTCTTTTTAAAGAATCTGAACAGTCTGATACATGTCTTAATTCATCTAATACAAAACTAGGTATTATAAGAGTTCCCTCTATAAAACCAGTTTTACATAAGTCAAAAATTCTACCATCAATAATAACCGAAGTATCTAATACTTTTGGTAACTTATCTTTTGCTGTCTTAACTTTTTTGTCTTTAGATACAGATGTTTTTCTCATGTTTTGGAAGAATGCAATTATTTCATTTCTTCGTTTAACAGATATATTAACACCTATTACAACAAATATTATATTTGCAAATATATAAATTATATTTCCTATAAGTGCTCCAAGAGAGCTACTTATATCGTTTAACAGACTCTTTACTGGTAAAAATACTAGAGAAGCAATTACAAGTCCACAAATTACTCCTACTGCCCCGAATAATATCTCACTTCCGCTTAACTTACCGATACTAGTTTCGATTGTTTCGACAAGCTTTGAAATGCCTTTGTAAATGTATGGGGATATAATAAAAAATATAATTCCAAAAAATATAGAAATAAGGGTATAACCTAAAACTTTAGGTATAATTCCTGTTAATGAATCTATGTTCTCAATAAACGAACTTTTTAGCACTAAATCTGCTACTACTGCACCTAAGAGAACACCAAAAATAGTTACTAATCCTCTAAAAACTTTTTTAATCATAGCTACCACCTCCTATTAATTTATTATTGACATAAATAATCTATATATAATATAATATTGTATTTTTAGTTACTGCATTAATTATAACATATACTATACAATTAGTGTTACCTTAAATAATATTAACTATTACCAAATCTCTTTACTTTTATTTACAATAATTTAAAATATATTTACTTTATACCCCCTATTAATTTTACTTTTTTTGTTTTATATTATACTAAAAGTTACAAATGTATTTTATGTGTACTTAGCTTAAAGTTTAAGTGTTATATAAATATAAATAAAATACCTCATTTAATTTAAGGAGTTGAATAGTAATGAATGACTTGATATTCGATAATTTTCAAGATACTGTAGCAAATTCTCTTTTAAGACATAAAAGCATTTTAGATATTTTAAGTAAACACCAAGACTCTCAAGCGAGAGTGCATAGAGCTATAAGCAAAGCTGTAACATGTTGCGGTTGTGTTAAAATAGATGCTAAAAAGCAAAATTTCTGTGAAACAGATTCTATAGGCGAATTAAAAGAATGTCTAAATTCACATATATCAGGATCTTTATGTGAAAACTGCCGTTCTGTCATAGAAAATGAAATCGGAAATAATATCTTTTATTTAGTGTCCTTATGTGAAACCCTTGGTATTAGCTTCTTTGACATACTAGTAAAAGAAAACGAAAAAATTAACACATTTGGTGAATTTAATTTTAGATAAACAAAAAAAGGTGTATGCTAAGCTAACTTATTTTGCCCTGCATTACACCTTTTATTCTTAAATAATTTATTTTTTTAAAGATACCTGTTCTTGTATTCTTCTAAGTCCATTTCTAATCGCCCTAGCTCTAGCTTCTCCAATTCCTTCTACTAAATCTAAATCTTCTTTAGACGCTTCTAAAATACTTTTAAGTGTTCCAAAATGACCTACAAGATTTTCAATTACCGTAGATGGTATTCTTGGAACTTTATTTGTAATTCTATAACCTCTTGGAGATAATAACGTATCCGTTAATCCCTTCCCTGTAAATCCAAGAATCTTAGAAATTTGTTCTAAATCTATAAGTTCCTCAGCACTAAGTTTTTGAATTTCTTTATAAATATTTTCATACCCTAAACCATCTTTGCAATAATCTCTAATTAATAAAATTCCATCTCTTTCAACGCAATTAACTAATTCATTTAACTGCATTGATATAAGTCGTCCTTCATTTCCTAGCTCTACTATATATCCCTCAACTTCTTGAACAATTCTCATTACCATCTCCGTTCTTTGAATTGCAGTCGTAACATCAAAAATCGTTGAAAGATCTTGAAACTCTAAAATATTCAAATTATTTATAACTTTATCTAAAACTGCTATATATCTTTCTAGTGTTTGTACTGCCTGATTCGCTCTAGATAACACAACACTACTATCCCTTAAGACATATTTAATATCTGACTTGTATATTGATATCATATTTCTTCTTTGAGAAATAGCAATTGATATACATCCTGTTTGCTTAGCAACTCTTTGTGCAGTTCTATGTCTAGTCCCAGTTTCATAAGTAGATATTGAAGGATTAGGCATAAGTTGTGCATTAGCTACTAAAATTCTTTTCAAATCAGAGCTTATTACTATAGCCCCATCCATCTTAGCTAGCTCATATATATAAGCTGGAGAATATGAAGATTCTATTTTAAATCCACCATCTACTATTTCCATTACATCCTCTTTATCACTTAAAAGGATTAATCCCCCTGTTTTAGCTCTCAATATATTTTCTAATCCTTCTCTTAAAGTAGTTCCAGGGCTCATTATTTTTAATACTTTATTGAGTTCCGTATTACTTTCTATTCTCATGTACTTCACCTACCTACTTATAAATTTTCATTATTGCTTCTTTTAGTGTGCTCACTCCAATAATATTTATATTATTTTTCCCTTTTACTTTCTCAACATTCCTAAATGGTATAACAGCATTTACAAATCCCATCTTTTCAGCCTCATTTAAAATCCTATCACAATTAGCTACTGGTCTTATCTCCCCTGTAAGTCCAACCTCTCCAATTACTATTAATTTCTCTAATGATGTAGTAACTCCTCTATTAGATGAAAATAAAGATAAAGCAATACCTAAATCTCCTGTAGTACCATCTATGCTAAGTCCACCTACTACATTTAAATAAACATCACAATTATAAAAAGGAACTCTTTGCTTTTTCTCTAAAACAGCAAGTAGCATACTAAGCCTTGTATTATCGAATCCAATAGCTGTTCTTCTTGGCATTGGTGCTTTAGTTTCACTAACAAGTGATTGTATTTCCACAAGTATAGGTCTTGTTCCTTCCATAACACCTATTACAGCAGAACCTTCTTGCCCAAAACTAGTATCTTCTAAAAACATTCTTGAAGGGTCCGATATTTGTACAAGCCCTTCTCCACTCATCTCAAAAACTCCAATTTCTGATGTTGTTCCAAATCTATTTTTCATAGTTCTTAAAATTCTAAAGTCTTCTGTTCTTTCCCCTTCAAAAGAAAGGACTGTATCAACCATATGTTCTAAAACTCTTGGACCAGCTAAATCTCCTTGTTTTGTAACATGTGCTACAATAAATAGCGGTATATTCTTACCTTTTGCTATTCTCATCATAGTATTAGAACATTCCTTAACTTGTGAAACACTTCCTGGAGCAGAACTCACACTTTCTCTATACACAGTCTGAATAGAATCCACAATTATAAAAACAGGATTCAATTCATCTATATACGCCTCTATCAAATCTAAATTAGTTTCAGACACAATATATAAATCTTCTGCTGTTACTCCTAGTCTATCTCCTCTTATTTTAATTTGTTCCTCAGATTCCTCACCAGAAACATATAAAACTTTTCCATATTGATTACACATATTATTTGCTGTCTGTAATAATAAAGTTGATTTTCCTATTCCCGGAGCTCCTGATATTAAGGTAAGAGAACCTTTAACAAGTCCACCACCTAAAACTCTATTAAGTTCAATTATTTTTGTATCAAATCTTTGTTCTTCACCAGATTTTATATCACTCATCTTTTTTAATGAATTTACTTTTTCACTTATATTAACTAATGCTTTACTTGATTTATTTCCTACTTCTTTAACTTCCTCAACCATAGTGTTCCATTTGCCACAAGATGAGCATCTACCCATCCATTTAAGTGACTCAAAACCACATTCTTGACAAAAGAAAGTCGTTTTTATCTTTGCCATATCTTCTCAACTCCGTATTGTCAATTTCAAATTATAAAACTAATATTATAATATCATAGAAATATGTTAGATTTACAATATATTTGCAAAATTTATTCATTAACTAGATTATATAACCTAAACCTTAATTTTTATTCTTCAAACTTTAAATTTTATAGATTTATTAACTTCTAATAATAAAAAAAGTAGAAGAAAAATCCTCTACTTTTATTATCACACACATATTTACATTAACTACTTCACACAGACTTTAATACTATTAACTATTTAAGTTTTGCTGCTGCTGCTTCATCAATTATTACTGTTACATCTCTATGCATTTGTAACATTGAAGCAGGACAATCTGTTGTTATTTCTCCGTTCATCATTGCTTTAACTGCGTCAGCTTTACCTTCTCCACTAGCTATAAGAAGTATTTTTTTAGCTTGCATAATTCCACCAAGTCCCATTGTTACAGCTGTTTTTGGAACTTCATCTGCTGATTTAAAGAATCTTGCATTTGCATCTATTGTTTCTTTTGTTAATCCTGTTAAGTGACTTCCAACTATTAAACTTTTATCTGGTTCATTAAAAGCGATATGCCCATTTCCACCAAGTCCTAATAATTGAAGGTCAATTCCTCCAAGGTCAACGATTCTTTGATCATAAGCTTTACACTCTTCTTCAATATTTTTAGCTAAACCATTAGGAACATATGTGTTCTCTTTGTTTATATTAATATGATTGAATAATGTGTCATTCATAAAGAATCTATAACTTTTTTTATGATCTCCAGCAAGTCCAATATATTCATCTAAGTTAACAGTTGTAACTTTCGAAAAATCAACTTTATTTGCTTTGTTCATTTCTATTAAGTTTTCATACATTCCAACTGGTGTTCCACCTGTTGCTAAACCTAATATTGGATTTTCTTTTCCATTAACTATTTCAGCCATAAATTCAGCTGCTTTTTTACTCATTTGTGCATAATCTTTTACTACTATTACTTTCATTTTATACTCCCCTCTCTCTTAGATATATTTACTTCAAAAGTATATTTGTCTGATCTATAAACAGCTTCTTCAAAAAATAAAAGGTCTTCATTTTTTGTATATACTTTATTATTTACTTTTAAAAGCGGTATTTGCTCTTCTACATTAAATAGTTTTTTATAACTCTCATCAAACAATACTGCATTAATACTAGACTCACAAAAATCAATACTATAATTAAGTGACTCTAGAAAACCATACATTGAATGTTTCAAATCATTTTCTTTTATCTGCTTACCAATACTATATGGCATATATATAACCTCATTAGCTATAACATCCCCATCAACAACTCTATTTCTATTTATCTTAAACATAGAATCCTCAGTAAACATTTGTTTTAATAGCTTTGGAGTTTTTATAACATCAAAGTCTAAAATGATATTTTCAAGGATTCCTCCTCTTTTAGATATCATTTCTGTAAAACTCATAATATCTTGTTGAGTCACTTTAGGCTTACATACAAAAGTACCCTTGCCTTTTTTCTTAACTAAGTATCCCTCTTGAACTAAATCGCCTAGAGCTTGTCTTATTGTCATCCTACTTATAGAATATTCTTCTGAAAGTTCTCGTTCACTTGATATTAGGTCCCCTTCGTTCCAAATTCCATCATCAATCTTCTTTAATATAATACCTTTTAATTGCATATACGCTGGAACTTGACTATTCTTATCTATCATAAAATTTCTCCTCCTAATTAAATTATACTGGTATAGACCACACTTGTCTATACCACTTTTATAGAATTCATACTTTATTAATTATTTTAAACAATTTTTTGAAAAATATGAATATCTACTTTAAATTAAATAAATACTACTAGTAAATATTTAATTACTAGGAGTGATTTAATTATGGTTCAATTTAACTTGTTTTCAAAGAAAAATAATACATATATAAATACTCTAAGGAATCAAGTTCCTAAAACTTTAAGTTCTGTACCTTCAAATGAACCTGACATAATTAATAACTACATAATTAACAATTGGAGTAATACAAAATCTCCACAAAAATAACATTTTTAATAGCTATAATATAAATACGTTTCAATAATATGCTAATTATAGTATAATTATTATTACTTAATTTAAATCTATCAAATGATTAGTATTCAAACATACTCAAACTTTCTAATTATTTGATAGATTTATTAATCTTTTATTTTAAGGTGCTTTTATATAAAGTCTCAGTTCAAATAAAATTTATTAAATTTATTATTGAGTACATACAACTTTCTTTAGTATAAATCTAAAGAATTATAGTAAAAATAAAAAAGACAATTAAAATAAATAGCTTATCAGAGCTAAAAGAAAAATATTAGACATAAAACTTATGAGGTGATTTTAATGGTAAAAGTATATAGTACACCAATTTGTCCTTGGTGTGACAAAGCAAAAGATTATTTAAAAAGAAAAGGTGTTGAATATACAGAATTCAACGTTCAAGAAGATATGGAAGCTAGAGAAGAAATGGTTTCTAAAACAAAACAAATGGGAGTTCCTGTTCTTGATGTAAACGGAACAATGATAGTTGGTTTTGATAGAAAAGCTATCGATGCAGCTTTAAATCTTTAATATAAAAATACCGATAACTTTAATTAGTTATCGGTATTTTTTACTTTTAAATATTTTATTATATTCATTGCTACTATATTAGCCTCATTAATATCTGTTGGCATTTCTAATAAAACTTTATTTATTGCTTTTCCTATAGCAAAAACTCCCTTAATATTAGTTTCTAAATCAAAATTCACCTTAATATATCCATCATCTCTATGCTCTAAGCATACTTCCCTATCATATGGGCTTGGTTTTTTTCCAAGACATCCTATTATAGTATCAAGTTTAACTCTTTTTTGCTTTCCTGTACTTATTTCATTTAGATAAACACCCTCTAACTTATCAGTTCCAAAAGCATCTAACAACTTAAACCCTTCTACTATCTTAATATTTGAAGCATTTTGTATCTCTTTTAAAATTCTTTTATTTATATCAGTCTTTTTACTTTCTCTTATAACAAAAATTTTTTTTGCAAATTTAGAAACATACAAAGCTTCTTCTAAATCATTATGTCCATCACCTATTATAGCGACAGTTTTATCTTTAAAATTATTTATATTAGCCAAAGAATTATAATATATCCCTTTTCCTCTAAATTTACTCTCATTGCTAATTTCAAAATTATTATTGTCTCCATCTGCAATTAAAATAACTTTTGATATATACGTTACATCCTCACTTTCAATAACTTTAATATCACTTGTTAAAATCACTTTAGTTATTTCTGTTAATTCATTTGTATGTATATCTAATTCCTTTGCTCTTTGAGTCATTATTTCTACATCATGTTCATTAGATATACTTATAAAATCTGGTGATTTCTCTAAGGACCTCATTATTTTTTTATCAGTCTTTAATATTAAAGTTTTTAAATTAGCCCTTGCGCAATATATAGCCGCTGTAAGTGATGCTCTATTCTCACCTAAAATAAGGACATCTATACAAATCTTCTTCTTCAATTCATACCCCTCCATCTTTAGTTAAATAATTAATCTCTATTTCTAAACAACTTTTTCATTCTTATGTATCCTTAGTAAAAATCGAATAAATTATATTAAAAAAATATTAATATTTAGTTAAATTTTAATATTTTTTTAATATAATTACAAGAAAAAAAAAGAGAATACCTTAGGTATTCTCTAAAAATATATATTAAATTTCTTGTACATTAATAACTGTAGCTTTAGGTCTAGACATTGACTCAATAGAATATCTTATTCCTTGAGTACCCATTCCTGATGACTTAACTCCTAAGAATGGGAAGTGATCTGGTCCTCTCTCAGTTTTATTATTAACTTGTACTGTTCCAACTTCTAATCTGTTTGCAATATAGAATGCTTCATTTATATCTTGTGTAAATACTGATGATTGTAATCCATATTCTGATTTATTAGCAATTTCTATAGCTTCTTCTCTACTCTTAACTCTTATTATAGGTAAGATAGGTCCAAATGGCTCTTCCCAAGCTATTTCCATATCTAATGATACATTATCATAAAGAGTTGGCTCAATTAAGTTTCCTTCTCTCTTACCACCAAATAATACTTTTGCCCCTTTATCTTCAGCATCCTTCATTAATTTTTCAACGAAATCAGCTGCTTTTGTATCTATTAAAGGAACAACTTGTGCATCTTCAATATCTAAAGGACTTCCAACCTTTAATTTAGCCATTTCTGGTAATAATTTTTCTATTAATGCATCTGCTACTGAGTCCATAACAAGAACTCTTTTAACTGCTGTACATCTTTGTCCTGAATATGAGAATGCTCCACCAACTATATTTTTAGCAGTTAAATCTAAATCTGCATCTTCTAAAACTATAGCTGCATCTTTTCCACCAAGTTCCATTAATAGTGGTGTCATTTCTGTTATTTTTGAAATTCTTCTACCGATTTCTGTACTTCCTGTAAAGTTAACGAAATCTACTAATTTGTGAGTAACACAATAATCACCAATAACACTACCTTTTCCTGTTACTGTATTAACAACTCCAGCTGGTACTCCTGCATCTTTAAACACCTTTGCAAGGAATAATCCTGATAAAGCACCTTGGCTTGCTGGTTTAAATACAACTGAGTTTCCAGCCATTAGCGCAGGTCCTATTTTTGATGCTGCAAGGTTTACTGGGTAGTTAAAAGGTGATATTGCTAAAACTACTCCTAGCGGTTCTCTTGAAACAAATGATATTTTCTTTTTGTTGAATCCTGGGAAACTATCTGAAGGAATACTTTGTCCTTCGATTGATTTAGCTGCATCAGCTGTAAATCTTAAGAAATCAGCAGTTCTTGCAACTTCTGACACTGAACTTTTCTTATCTTTAGCTATTTCCATAACTAATATATTAGCAAGCTCCTCTTTTCTTTCTAATAAAATATCTGCCACTTTATATAAAATTTCAGCTCTGTGAGCTATTGTTGTTTGTGCCCAATATTTTTGTGATGCTTTAGCAGATTCCATTACTGCATCTACATCTTCTTGACTCATTGCTTGTACAGTTCCTAAAACTGAATTATCTAATGGTGATTTCACCTCTAACACATCTGTTGATTTCGCATTGTAAAATTGACCATCAACGATGTTTTTAACTAATTTTGATTCCATCATGCTCTCCTTCTTAATACAAATTATAAAGTTTTTAAAGCTTCATCTATTTGTGTTTTTTCAAATCCGACTATTATTTTGTCATTTATCTTTGTAACTGGTACTGATCTTTGCCCAGATACCTTTAAAACTTCATCTCTATTCTCTTTTTCATCAGCAACTGTTACTACTTCATAACTAATTCCTTTTTGATCAAGATATTTTTTAACCTTATTACATGGTGGACACCATGGTACTGAATAAACTTGTATCATCTCTTTCACCTCTAAACTCTTTTTTTTATTTTGCTCTTTTATTCTCTATATACTCACCAGCATCAAGTGCGGCTATTGTACCATCACCTACAGCTGTACTTATTTGTCTGAAATGTGTTGGTGTAACATCACCTACTGCATAAACACCTTCTATATCTGTTCTCTTACGAGAATCAACTTCTATATATCCATGCTTATCCATCTTAACTTGTCCTACAACAAATTCAGTTCTTGGACTTCTACCAATTGAACTAAATATAGCATCTAATTTAAGTTCTTTTTCTTCACCTGTAATTACATTTTTGATGATTGCTTTTTCCATTAAATTTTGGCCTTCAACATTAACTAAATCCCAGTTATAAAGAACTTCTATTTTTTCATTATTTTCAACTTTTTCTATTACTGACTTTTCTCCGTGGAAGAAACCTTTTCTTCTAATAACATATACTTTACTAGCAAGCCCTGAAAGATATAAAGCTTCTTTTTGAGCTGAATTTCCTCCACCAACAATACCAATAACTCCATCTTTATACATTGCACCATCACAAACAGCACAATAATGAATTCCTTTTCCAGAAAACTTAGCTTCATTTTCTATTGGTAAAAGCTTAGGGCCAGCACCTGTTGCTAAAATAACTACTTCTGGTTTATAAATAAAATCTTCTGTTTCAACTATTTTTTCATCGTTACTTAAATCCATTTTTTGAATTGTATCAAATTCTTCAATAACAGCACCATAGTGCTCTGCTTGTTCTTGCATTCTAGTTGCAAGTTCTTCACCTGTAATTGAAGTAAAACCTGGATAATTTTCTATAACGTGTGTTGTTTTTACTTGTCCACCTATATATTTATCTTCTAAAACAAGTACACTTAAATTAGCTCTTGATGCATATATTGCAGCTGCAAGTCCTGCTGGTCCTGAACCAACTACTATAACATCAATATCTTTAGTCTCTTTTGCCATAGCATTATCCTCCTTCATATACCCCTATAGGGTATCTTCTTACTAATTATTATATCACTAAAATATTTATTTGCAACTCAAAATAACAATTCAAATTGCATTTAATAATTAATCTCAATAAATTTAGTATAATCTAGATTCTAAAATAGCTCTTTAAAACATCTAATAAATTACTAAATAAAGAGAAAATTATTAATATAAGATTTCTTATTTTATCCAGTATACATCTTAAATATGAACTTCTTATGTTATAAATGCTCTCTGAAATTTATATGGAAATTTTATATTTAATAATAATTAGTATTACTTGCATTTCAGCTTATTCCGCTTACAAAAGGTGTACTTTATAATTTATATAATAGTGCTTCATTATCCTCTAACAAGTTCAAATAGCTGATAATAAAACACTAAACAAGAGATAAAGAGATAAAAAATAAATAACCTCATTTATAGATTTCTCCAAAAATGAGGTTATAATTCAAATTTTAATTTACAATAATTCTAAATTTTAAAAATTAAATTCTAGTTTTGAAATTCAAACAATTATTTCCAACTTCAACATCTAAAGAATCTCCACTTTTTATATTTCCAACAAGTATTTCTTCACTAAGTTTATCTTCTAGGTACTTTGTTATTATTCTTTTAAGTGGTCTAGCACCATATTTTAATTCTGTTCCCTTAGAAACTAAAAACTTTCTGCTTTCATCTGAAAACTTTAAATGTATTTCATAGTTCATAAGTTTTTTCTTTGTATTTCCTAACATGATATCAACAATCTTTAATAAATGTTCCTCTTCTAGTGAATGAAATACCATAATATCATCTATTCTATTTAAAAATTCTGGTTTAAAAGCATTTTTAAGCTCTGTCATAACTGATTCTTTCATTCTATTATATTCAGAATCATCTTTATGCTCTGTTATTGAAAAACCAACTTTATTTTGTTTGTTTAATGTATGAGCTCCTAAATTAGAAGTCATTATTATGATAGTATTCGTAAAGTTTACAACTCTACCTTTACCATCTGTTAATCTTCCATCTTCTAAGATCTGTAATAAAATATTAAACACATCTGGATGCGCCTTCTCAATTTCATCTAAAAGTATCACTGAATATGGATTTCTTCTGACTTTTTCAGTGAGCTGCCCTCCATCTTCATACCCTACATACCCTGGTGGGGAACCTATAAGCTTAGAAACGCTATGTTTTTCCATATATTCAGACATATCAATTCTAATCATATAACCATCATCACCAAATAAACTACTTGCAAGAGCCTTACTAAGTTCAGTTTTACCAACACCAGTTGGTCCTAAGAAAATAAATGATCCAGATGGTCTATTTTCATCTTTTAATCCTACTCTTGATCTTCTTACAGCTTTTGCTACAGCTTCAATAGGCTCTGATTGACCAATTACTTTTTCTGCTAATGTTTTTTCTAATGTTAAAAGTTTGTCAGCTTCCTTTTGAGTTAATTTCTCTACAGGAATTTTTGTCCATCTTGAAACTATATTTGCAACACTTTCTGTATCTACAATTTCTACTTTTTCACCCTTAGTTTCTTTCCAAACACAACTCTGCTTTTCTAACTCATCTCTTAGCTCTTTTTCTTCATCTCTTAACTTTGCGGCCTTTTCAAAATCCTGTTCTAAAATTGCTTTATCTTTTTTATCAGACATAATTTTAATTTCATTTTCTAAATTTTTAAGCGCAGGTGGAAATCTAAAATCCTCTATACGAACCTTTGCTGCTCCTTCATCTATTAAATCTATTGCCTTATCAGGTAGAAATCTATCGTTAATATACTTAACAGATAAATCTACTGCTGCATTAATAGCTTCATCTAAAATTTTAACATTATGGTGTTTTTCATAATTATCACGAAGACCTTTAAGAATTAGTATAGTTTCATTTTTAGTTGGCTCTCCTACTGTTACTGGTTGAAATCTACGTTCTAAAGCAGTATCTTTTTCTATATGCTTCCTATACTCATCAATAGTTGTTGCACCTATACACTGAATTTCACCTCTAGCTAAAGCAGGTTTTAATATATTTGATGCATCAATTGCACCTTCAGCTCCTCCAGCCCCAACTATAGTGTGTATTTCATCAATAAATAAAATTACATCTGGATTTTTTTTTAGTTCTTTTATAACATTTTTAAGTCTATCTTCAAATTCCCCTCTATATTTAGCCCCTGCTACCATTGATGTTAAATCTAGTGATACTATAACCTTATCTCTAAGATTAGCTGGAATATTACCTTCTATAATTTTTTGTGCAAGCCCTTCAACTATAGCTGTTTTTCCAACTCCTGGCTCTCCTATAAGACAAGGATTATTTTTAGTTCTCCTACACAATATTTCAAGAACTCTCTGAGTTTCCTCTTCTCTTCCTATCACAGGGTCTAATTCTTTCTCACAAGCCTTCGCTGTAAGATCTACTCCATACTTAAGTAATATTGGAATATCCTTTTTCTCTCGCTTTTTTCTACCTTCTTCTTTTCTTTTTATTTCACTAATAAAAATATCTTCATTCAAATAATCTTTTAGACTTTTTCTAAGCTTGGTAAAATTAGCATTTAGATTATAAAGAATTATATAAGCAACTCCCTCTTTATCTTTCAATAAAGTTAATAGTATATGTTCTGGTGATGAATACTGCCCACCATTTTTTCTAGACTCTAGTACACTTTCATCCAAAATTTTCTTACTTCTAGGAGTAAATGGTATATCTAATAAATTATATTCAAAATCCCCTATACCTATATAGCTCTTTATAAGCTCTAATACATCATTTTCTAAAATCTCTATATCTTCTAAAAATTTTCTTGATCTAGTGTGCGCTCTATACAATCCTAACAATAAATGTTCAGTTCCTACATATCCATGTTTTAATTCCTTAGAAATATTTTTTGACTCTTCAATAACCTTTCTAGCATCATCTGTAAACTTTTCTAAAAACATACCTTTCTCCCTTCAAACTCACCTATTAAAAGTTTCTCTCACCATAGTCGCTCTAATTATACTTTCTCTATTCTCATTAATCTTAGTTCCTGCTATTTTTTTTATATAATTATATTGACCTTCTATCAATAGTTTATCTATGTCCGCTAAACTTATATCTTGAACTACTCCAAGTTCAACACCCATTCTAATCATTGATAATAAATCAATTAATTCTGCGTACTTAATTTTTCTAGCATTTTCTAGTATTCCTTTAGCTCTAAAAATAGTATCAAAAGTACCATCTTCATCTGTTTCTAAAAGTAGCTCTCGTTCTTTTTTTTCTTGTATCATTAATTGATGTGATACCGCCTCAACATCATTCATAACTTCTTTATCTGTTACACCTAAAGTTACTTTATTACTCAATACATAAATATTAGAAAGTCCTTTGTTATCCTCTTTATAAATATCTTCTAAAAGTATTTTTTGTTTGTCTAATCTTTGAATTATTTCCTCTAACCTATTTCCGATTGTAATCATAGGTAAATGTATTATTACACTTGCTGTAATTGCTGTTCCAATATTATTTACAGACGTAGTTAAGTATCCTAATCTTTCATCATAAGCTATGTCTAAATTATTTTCTAAAATTTCAAGTACTTCTCTCCCCTTCTCTTCAATATACTTAAATGTTTTTTTACCTCTTCTAGCCACTACTTTAATGTGACTTTCCTCATTAATCATGATAACAATACTTTCATCTTCTTTCATGAGTAAAGAAGCTATCTCTCTATTCTGATATAATTTATTGCTTATTATACCTCTTTCTATTAATAAAAATAGTTTCTCCTTAGACTCTTGCCATAAATTTATTTTTTTAAACCCCAAAAACTCATAATTAGAAAAAATATCCTGTATCTTTTCTGCTATTTCTCTACCTTCTCTAACATCTAGCTTAAAAGGAAACTTTCTATCTTTTAAATTCCGATAATAACTCAACTCATATTCTTGTGTAACTACTTTATTTCTATTAGCTGCTTGTGCCATCATCACACCTGCCTTCTTTTATAAGTTTCATTTTATCTCTTATCTTAGCTGCCTTTTCATATTCTTCAAATTCAACGTATTTTTCTAAAAGCTTGCTAAGTGAACACAATTCTTCTATTTTAGCTTCATAAATTTCCTTTTCTGTTTTATGTTTTTTATCTCCATAAGACTCTTGAATCAATCTCTCAACCTCTATGTCAAAAACTTTATAACAATTGCTACACCCTAATTTATTATTTTCTTTAAATTCACTATATGTAGTCTTACAAATTTCACAGTTCTTTTTTTCAATTTCCAGCTCATCCTCTAAATTCATAGAATCAAAGAGCCCGCCTAAAAACTTGCTTAAACTAAATTCATTTATTTCACCATTATTTACTCTCGCGGTTTCTAAACTTTCATCATCAATATTTTCACTAATTTCTATTGCACACTTTTCACAGAGTAAATAATTTATTTTTTTACATCCAACTACTTTGACTAATTTGACAACAGCTTTTCTCTTATTACAATTTTCACAAATCATTCTGCTCTCCTCTTTAACTCTTATTACTCACAATATTTTTTATTATCATCTAAATATATATAAAAAATACATATTACTGACTAAAAATTATAAATCCTGTTAATAACTATTAATATGTGCAAGGAGGCTATTAATATGATTATTTACTACTTAGGATTAACAACATTTTTAATAAAAACATCAACAGGAAAA
>JBOFRC010000271.1:0-5520 GCA_051650825.1 Sarcina sp.
TTATATGCTCACCTTTTCCAACTTTCACTGCTGGTATACTTATTTTACTTCCTGGTGTTCCTGTGTAAGTGCTTGTTCCAGGTTTTTCTCCTCCGTTAACTATTACTGTAACTGTCGGATCTTTTGTTACTGTATATACAATATTTGTATTTGTATTTGTAAAGTCTTTTGGTAAAGTATATCCGTTTATATCACTTATTTCTTTTCCGTTCACTGTTATTTTTGAAATGTAATATCCTTTTGGAACTACTGGTTTATTTAGTTTTGTCTCTGTTCCTTCTTGTCCATTTACATTTTGTTGTGTAATATCTTTAGTTACTAAACTACCATCAACTTTTACGTATTTTCCGTCTGCTGTTTTTACTGTTACTGTATCTACTTGTTTAGGAGTAACCTTTTCTAAATAGAATATTACTTTTGTAAACTCTGTATTTCCATTAATTGAACCTGTAGTTGTAAACCAGTTTAGATCTTTTTCAGAAGGTTTAGCTTGTCCAACCTGTACTGTTGCTTTTACTAATTTATATCCTAGAGCTTGCATTACTTCATTATTAAATGCCTGAGTTGCACTTTGCTCTAAATGGTCTGTACTTGTATCAGGTATATTGTCCCACTGACCATCAGCATCTTGTCCATGAGCTACTAAATATGCAAGAGAATATTGTTTACCACCAACTTTAATAGTCTTATCTAAATCTACTTTAGGAATTTCCTGTGTTGATCCATCCTTATTCATTAACACAACATTTGCATCCCAGTAATTATTCAAATTAACATTTCCTGGTGCTAAATTAATTACATTTGATAAAGATCCAACTTTATTATTCATGTCATAATATTTAAATTGTGATGTTGTATATTGGAATGTTCCTGATTGTATCCCTTTTAACTTAACTTTATAGCTCATATCATATATGCTACCAGCTTTAATATTAACTACGCCTGCATATGCAACATAATTTGATAAATCCATCCCCGGTTTATATCTAACCCATCCATTCATAGGATTTGCTATTTCTGAACTAGCCTTTGCTAAAGAATTTTCATTTGTACTTAACACAATTTTTTGATTGATTGGATTGTTCAATGAGCTTTTTGGTAATACCCATTGAGGTGGATTTTTAGTAAAGCTCTCTAATGTTGCTCCAAGCCCGCCATCTGACGGTTGTCCTGAATTTCCTGGTAAAGATTTTCTATTAGCTGTTGGCAACTGACCTATTATAAGGTACTTAATATCTTGTTTTGCTCCATTTGTTATCTGATCTGTAAGTGTAGATTCATTATCTGCATTAACAGCAGTTCCTAGATGAACACAAGCACTAACAAATTTATGATTAACAATAATTGTCTGAGATGTACTAACTGAACCGCCTGGATAAATTTTTGTTAGTGGCACTGAATTATTGTTTATATCATATACAATCCCTGTAGGATTTGAAGTATCTGTATTTGAACTCGTTGCTGTGATAGTTATATTTGATGTAGCTGGGTCTGTATACTGAACATCTGTATTAATCATAGAACTTGCTGGTATGTTAGTTGGAACATTAGTTATAATTAAATTATTTCCTTCAATTTTATAATCTTTTGCTGGTATTTTTACACTTCCTATACTTACTCCTTGACTACCAATTTCAAAAGGAGCTCCTAAATCGATTGTCAAAGTAGTCCCTTTTGAATAAGTTGCATCAACGCCAGGCACTGGAGATGGTGCATAAGTACTTATTGGTATTATATGTGAAGTATTTAACCAACTAGCTTGTTTCGAAAGTGATCCACTCCCACCATCAACTGTTGGATATTTAGCTGAATAGCCTTGAATATAGTTAGAAGATTCATCAACTGAAGCTTCACCAGTTCTATCAATAACCGGTGCACTTTCAATACCTGTAAAATTCGGTGCATCATTATTAATAACATTAGTGGGAGTTACTTGATTGTTATTACCAATTATGAACCCATCACTATCGAATCCATCAATACCTTTTATTAACCCATCAAAATTAGCGCTATTAGTATCTGGATATAAATTAACTCCTACTGTTAAAGCCTTAGCTACAACTACAGAATCAGTTATGACACTATCATATTTTGGTGCATTATATGGTATAACTCCCACTGTATTATTAGCACTTGTACCATTTTGTGCTGTTGCACTATTACTTGTAGGTGCAATTACTAAATTTATTGGAGATGGACAAGATGTACCATTTTTTAGTGCACTTCCAGAAACAACTATTGCTCCATCTACAGGACGTCCCTCTATTATGTTTCTCATTAAATTTAATTTAGCTTCTGGTGATCCATTTTCTAAAGTTTGTAGAGCTAATCCACTTAAACTAATATATTTATCTTTTTGATTTCCTACAAAATTTCCATTTTTATAAAGAACTGCTGAACCATCTTGTAAGAATAATCCTGAATACACTCTCCACTCTCCAGCTAATCCAGCTGCTACGTTAGAGCTCCAATTTGCATTTAATGATGAATGTCCTGAATCATTTAACTTTACTGATTGCTCAAACTGTACTATTTGTTTTCCTAAATGTCCCTGTGGGAAATAAGTCCAGTTTGTTGTTGCACCATTATAAAAAATTGCATTTACAGCATTTAAATCTGTTTGGTTTATTCCATCTACAGATATAGCTGTTGGCGTTACTGTAACTGTATCAATAGATTTTTCATTTGGATTTTTAGGCTTCATTTTGAAGACTGCCTTACCTGATTCTAAATCACTTAAAGCTTGTCCTGTTAAAACATAGGTACCATTTGAAGTTTCTTTCATATCATTTGGATACATTGGTATTGCTTCTGCATTAGAATCAGAGTTGCTAACTTGTAAAGTCACTGAATTGATAGTTTTAGTACAAGCATTATATCTATTTTGGGAATAAGGATTATATTTTGTAATATTCCATCCTGGAATTATATTATTTCCATCTGTACTTGGATTTGTCATTATTCCTTCTGAATATTTTGTTGTACCTTGTAATGGTTGGACATTAACAGGAATTGTTTGTCCATCGATATGAATTTTTATATTAGGATTAATAGTAGTATTCCAATCTATCCCTTGTATTCCTATAGAAGCTTGAACGTTAAATGTTGATGTACTATTTAAATTTTTTGCATTTTGCAACTGTACTTGAAGTTGACTCGCAATCTCATTTGCGATTTTTATATCTTGAGGTGTTGGATTTGAACCATATGTTACTGTTGGGTCTGCTGTAACTGTGCAGTTACCAACATTAAAAGTCTTACCATTAGTTGCATTTAAAGCTACATTAATATTATAAGTAACTACTGATCCATCCGTAACTTGATTCCCTGTTGGAAGAACTGTAGTTTGTGGTACATATGTTGCGTTAGCATTTGGACTTATTCCACCAGCCTTAGTTACAGTTACCCCTGAAACACTAATACTAAGATTATTTGCAGAATCTAGTTCTAGATTATTTTTATTCTTTATATCATGATTTCCTGTAACTTCTTGTGCCTGTGCAGCTTGTGGCAAAGTAGCGCTTCCTGCGATTACTGCTGCAGCTCCTAATGCCAAAATAGTTTCCATTTTCTTAGCCATTCTTTCATCCCCATTCATTTTAATAATTTATCTAATAGCTAGTGTTTTTCTACAATCACTGTATAGAAAAACACTAACTATCAGACGCAAACAATTTACCTTTTTTGGTTTTAATCTTTACTAAACCTATAACTCCATATCATGATTAATGGCTTTACTACTCCTACAACCAAGAGTATTAAAGCCACTAACCATGTAATTTAAATATTTTTTAATTCGAGTATAAATGATATTTTTTAGTAATTTTCAAATTAAGTTTTGGCTTTTGTTGATATTCAAAACTTGACGTAAAAACTTAGAACAATAACCTATAGATATGATAGCGAATCATATCCATAATATAGATTCTAACAATTAAATCACTTTCATATGTTAAACAATCATCAATAAGCTTTATATCGTTGTATTCTTTCCTATCTTCAAATTTATGGATTCTAAAATTGTAAAATTTTTAGCGTTTTTATTAAAATTTTGAATCTCTTAAAATCTTTCACTAAAATTTTGTTAATAAAAAAAATGTATTTATAGAAACTCTATAAATACATTTTTCTCTCAAAATGGAATGTATACTACTACCTTAAATATTTTATTTTCATTCTCAAAGCTAATATTACCATCATATTTTTTTACAATACTCATAATACTTTTAACACCAAAGCCATGCTTAGAAGAATCAATTTTACTAGTCTTATTAGTATTAATATTAGAATTACTAGTATTTTTAACTTTTAAAATAAGTGCCGCTGAATCAATTTTCAAATCAACCTCTATGAATTTTTCCCCATCTTCTATTCTTTGGCTCCCCTCTATTGCATTATCAAGTATATTAGATAGTAAACTAGCTAACTCTGAATCATTAATTTTAAGGTTTTCTTTAGCTACAACATTAAAATTATTTTTTATTTTAAGCTCTTTACAAATTCTAATTTTCTCTAAGATGATTCCATTAATAATTATATTTCCTGTTATTTTCTTATTATCTACTTCATTAAAATCTAATTCTAAAGATTTTATATAATTTTTAGCTCTTTCAAGCTCAGCATTTTCAACTAAATATTTAATTGCAAAAATATGATGTTTCATATCATGATAGAGAATATTTTTTTCAAGCTCTCTTATATTTAAAATATTCAAATTATCATTTAAATATTTTACTTCTAACTTTTTGCTTTTAATAAAAACAGAGTATTCTCTCGCATCAAAATTAATCTTAACTAATAATACTATCATAAATATAAATAATAATATTATTATATAATAATAGAAACAAACTAAATATTCACCTAAATCTAATCTACGTACAGATAAAATTCCAAGTATACTAATAGCTATCGCTAAGATATAAGCCACCTTTAAGAACCAATCTTTTTTCGAGCTATTAACAAACTTAAATAAATACTCACTTTTCCAAAACTTAAATAAATTATTTTCTATTAATAAGTAAAGTATTATAAAGGCCACTAATTGTATAACTCTACAATGAGCATATATAAACTTTTCTACCTCTATATTGAATGTGCATGCTACAATAACTACAGATAATATAAAGGCATTAATAGTAAATATCATAAAATAAGCAAGTGCAGCATAAAACAACTTTTCTCTTAAAGGATTTTTATATAAAAATATTAATTGTACTACAAACCCTACCATAACAAAGATAAGGGAATATTGCGGGCTTTTTATGTATATAACGACTTCTAATAAAGCGGTGATTATAACTAATATTATGCAAAATACCACCTGCTTTTTCCTACTAAATCTATGGACTAAAATCCTATTTGCTCTAAAACTAGAATATATCAATAAAAGGATAGATATTATAAGTATAATTTGATTTATTTGTATTATTTCACTTTTGGAAATCATTTAAACTTAACCTTTCTAAATACTTATCTTTCACTATCAATATAGTTCATAAAGTCTTGCTTTATACTCTT
>JBOFRC010000272.1:0-1273 GCA_051650825.1 Sarcina sp.
CTTCCCGGACATGTGCCTCTGTCACTCATGCACATGCAGCCACACAACTACACTACACACCCAGTTGTGTGTCCTCTGTGTTCCCAGCACAAGGCTGGCACACTTCTCTGAGTCTTGTGAACACGGCCCTCCGCTCCCCGTCTCTCTAGCTTGGAGCAAAAACCTGAACAATATCCCTTAATCACCTGCAGCTCGACTACATTTTCTGTGGATTTAATGGTTTTTAAGTGTTAAAAACCCATCGATTGTTTTTGCTTTTGGTGAAAGAAACATACAGTGTGGATTTGTACCTCAGAAGAGGTCCTCAACCTTGTGAGTCTTTCAAAATGGCACCTGTGAAAGGCTGGGTAGTAGGGCTCCTGCTGGTTCTCCTGTGCCCATCGCAGGTCCCGCTCTCTGGTGTGGTGAGTGCCCAGGACGTGGCTGAGGAAGACCTCCATGCCAGAAATGTTGAGGATGTTGTGGCTGAAGAGGGCGAAGCCGCTGAGGGTGATGATGGCGCTGCTGGGGAAGAGGAACAGGTAGCAGAGGAGGAAGAGGAGGAAGATGAGGAAGAATCAGATGATGATTCAGAGAGTGATGACCAGGAGGAAGAAGGGGAGGTTGAGGAGGAAGAAGAGACTGCTGAAGAGGAAGAGGATGCTGAGCAGGAGGAGGAAGAAGAGGAGGAGGAGACTGCTGGTGAGGAGGAAGACGAGGAGGAGACTGCTGGTGAGGAGGAAGACGAGAAAGAGGAGACTGCTGGTGAGGAGGAAGACGAGGAGGAGGAGACTGCTGGTGAGGAGGAAGACGAAGAAGAGGAGACTGCTGATGAGGAGGAAGATGAGGAAGAGGAGACTACTGATGAGAAAGAGGAAGCGGAGGAAGAGGAAGCTGCAGAGGAAGAGGAGGCTGCTGAGGAAGACAAGGCTGAGGAGGAGGAGGCAGCAGAGGAAGATGAAGAGGCTGCTGAGGAGGAGGAAGAGGAGGAGGCAGCAGAGGAAGAAGAGGAAGAGGCTGCAGATGAGGAAGAGGAGGATGAAGCTGAAAAAGAGGAGGCTGAGGAGGCAGCAGCAGAGGAAGACGAGGAGGATGAGGCCGCAGCTGAACATGAGGACGAAGAGGAGGCAAGTGAGGAGGATGATGAAGAAACTGAAGGAGAGGAGTTAGCTGAGGAAGAGGAGGCTGACGATGCTGAGGAGGAGGAAGAAGAGGATGACTCTGAGGACGAGGATGCAACTGAAGCAGAGGAAGATGATGGTATACCCATTTTTTAATATATTGCGTTTTTCAG
>JBOFRC010000273.1:0-3747 GCA_051650825.1 Sarcina sp.
AAACATATAGACAATAACGGTGATATTGATATAATGATATATATGAACATTTTTAAATTAATAGGAATATATAAGAAATTTTATAGAATTCAATAATTGATTTAGATATTACAAGTGGGAGTGTAAAAAATGAATTTAGCAAATAAGTTGACGGTAATAAGAATGATATTTGTTCCTATTTTCTTATTATGTATGTCTACAAATATAATACCTTATGGAACATTAATAGCTTTAATTGTATTTATTTTAGCATCTGCTACTGATAAATTAGATGGATATATAGCTAGAAGTAGAAATCAAGTAACTAATTTTGGGAAGTTTATGGATCCTTTAGCTGATAAGCTATTAGTTACAGCTGCGCTTGTAACACTAGTTGGAATAAATATAATACCAGCGTGGATTGCAGTAATTATAATTTCAAGAGAATTTGCAGTTTCAGGACTTAGATCTATTGCAGCTGCAGAAGGAAAA
Source organism: Sarcina sp. (assembly GCA_051650825.1). Taxonomy (GTDB): domain Bacteria; phylum Bacillota; class Clostridia; order Clostridiales; family Clostridiaceae; genus Sarcina. Next base: position 472 of record JBOFRC010000273.1, read on the forward strand.
GTTATTGCAGCAAGTAATTGGGGAAAAATAAAGACTGTATTTCAAATGATAGCTATCGTCTTATTACTCATAGTAGCAAATATAGCAACAACTCCTTGGGTTGCAAGTTTAATAAACTCAAGCAAAATATTAATTAATTTCTTTTTATATGTACCAGATATAACTTTATATATTGCATTAATAATAACAATAATATCAGGAATAGATTATTTTGTTAAAAATAAATCTGTTATAAATACAAGAAAATAATTTAAGACCATCTTAAGGTTATACTTAAGGTGGTTTTTTTTAGCTATTATTAATTAGTGTAACACTTGTATGCTAGTTATCTTGACATAAGAATTTATATGCTATACAATAATAACAAATACTGGTTTTAAATATATTAACAGTATTTGAATTAATATTGATTTTTAACAAAATAATTTGCTTTATAGATGCCCCTACGCAAGGAGGTGTTTGTAATTATGGAAATTGTGATAGCAATAATTGTAGCAGTAGTAATTCTTATAATTGGTGGATTTATAGAACATACATTAATACAAAAAGCTACTAAGGCAAAGGTTGATTCTTTAGAAAATGAAGCTAAAGAGAAACTTGTAAAAGCCGAAAGAGATGCTGATGCTGCAAAAAAAGAAGCTATACTAGAAGCAAAAGAAGAAGTGCATAAACTTAGAGCTGATTTCGATAGAGACTCAAGAGAAAGAAGAAATGAAATTCAGCGATTAGAAAGAAGAGTTATTCAAAGAGAAGAAGCTCTTGATAAAAAATCTGAATTAATAGAAAAGAAAGAAGAAAATCTTTCTTTAAAAATGACTGAAGTTGAAGAACTTGAAGTTAGTGTGCAAGGATTATATGAAAAACAAAGAGAAGAACTTGAGAGAGTAGCCAATCTTTCAACAGAAGCAGCGCGAGAAATACTGTTAGATGAAGTTCGTAGAGAAATAAAACATGAAACAGCTATGATGGTTAAAGACATTGAGAATAAAGCTAAAGAAGAGGCTGATAAAAAAGCTAGAGAAATAATAACAACAGCTATTCAAAGATGTGCGGCAGACCATGTATCAGAAACAACAGTACATGTAGTTGCTTTACCAAATGATGAAATGAAAGGTAGAATTATAGGAAGAGAAGGTAGAAATATCAGAACATTAGAAACACTTACAGGTGTAGATTTAATAATTGATGATACACCAGAAGCTGTAATACTTTCAAGTTTCGATCCTATAAGAAGAGAAGTTGCCAGAATGGCATTAGAGAAATTAATTGTAGATGGAAGAATACATCCAGCTAGAATTGAAGAAATGGTTGAAAAGTCAATAAAAGATGTTGAGAATGACATTAAAGAAGAGGGAGAACAAGCAACATTTGAAACTGGAGTTCATGGTTTACACCCAGAAATTATTAAATTACTAGGAAGACTTAAATACAGAACAAGTTATGGTCAAAATGTACTAAAACATTCAGTTGAAGTTTCATATTTAGCAGGGCTTATGGCGTCAGAATTAGGACTTGATCCTACGATTGCTAAGAGAGCAGGGTTACTACATGATATAGGAAAAGCAGTGGATCAAGAAATTGAGGGACCACATGCGCTTATAGGTGGAGATTTAGCTAAGAAATATAATGAATCTAATGTTGTTGTTAATGCTATAGCAGCTCATCATGGGGATGTTGAAATGGAAACTTTAGAGGCTATTCTAGTTCAGGCAGCAGATGCAATTTCAGCTGCAAGACCTGGTGCAAGAAGAGAAACTTTAGAAGCGTACATTAAACGATTAGAAAAATTAGAAGAAATTGCAGATTCTTATGAAGGTGTTGAAAAATCATATGCTATCCAAGCGGGTAGAGAAATAAGAATTATGGTTAAGCCAGATATTATAGATGATGCAGGAGCTGTTGAATTAGTTAGAAACATTGTTAAAGATGTTGAAGAAAAATTAGAGTATCCAGGACAGATAAAAATAAATGTCATTAGGGAAACAAGAGCAGTTGACTACGCAAAGTAAATATTAGAGTTAGAGTTAAAATACATTTTGCATTTTGCAAAATGTATTTTTTTCTTTAATTTGAATAGCAATATTTACTTTGAAAAATAAAAGTGCTATATTTTTAATAGGTTTATGTGTAGTGGAGGATGTGAAGTTATGAAAAATTTATCAGTTAAAGCAAAAAAAATGGCAGCATCGTTGACATTAGAATTAACAGCAAAGGCTGCTAGTATGAGAAAAGAAGGAAAAGATGTTATAAGTTTTGGGGTAGGAGAACCAGATTTTAATACTCCTAGCAATGTTAGAGAAGCAGCTCATAAGGCAATAGAAGGTGGAAAAAGTAAATATACAGCTGCCTCAGGTCTTATAGAGTTAAAAGAAGAAATATGCAAAAAATTAAAAGATGATAATAGTCTTGAATATAATACAAATCAAATAGTTATTTCTACAGGAGCAAAACAGTGTTTAAACAATGTTTTTATGGCTATTTTAAATCCGGGAGATGAAGTTATAATACCAAGTCCGTATTGGGTTAGTTATCCAGAATTAATATCTTTATCAGATGGAATACCAGTATTTGTAGAAACAAAGAAAGAAAATGCATTTAAATTAATTCGAGAAGAGATAGAAAGCGCTATTACTAGTAAAACAAAAGCTATAATAATCAATAGTCCTAATAATCCAACTGGAGCTGTATATAGTGAAAGTGAATTATTAGAGATATTAGATGTTTGTGAAAAATATGATTTATATATAATTTCAGATGAGATATATGAAAAATTAAATTATTTTAGCGATGAAAATCCACATGTAAGTATAGCTAGCTTTAGTCAAAGTGCAAAGGATAGAACTATAGTTATAAATGGATTCTCAAAATCACATGCTATGACAGGATGGAGAATTGGTTATTCAGCATCTAACAGTGAAGTTGCAAAATTAATGGGAACTATTCAAAGTCATACTACATCTAATCCTAATACTATAGCGCAATATGCAAGTATAGAAGCTCTAATAGGTGATGATAGTGAATTTAACGAAATGTTTGAAACCTTCACTATGCGCAGACATCTTATGGTTGAACTGTTAGATGAAATAGAGAAGGTTGATTATATAAATCCTATGGGAGCGTTTTACTGTTTTATAAATATTTCTAAATTATTTAATGAAAAAATAAAGACATCATTTGATTTTTCTAGAGAGTTACTAGAAAAAGAAAATGTTATGGTAATACCAGGAATTGCATTTGGTAATGATAATTATATTAGAATATCATACGCTACTTCTG
>JBOFRC010000274.1:0-13152 GCA_051650825.1 Sarcina sp.
TCCCTTTATCTTTGCTAACTCCTGATTATCCGTTGTAATTTTACTCTTCACTCTGTTATATACATTCTTCAGCTGTTCTGTTTCATTTTCTTCAATTTTCAAAATTCAACCACATCCTATCAAAATATTTATTTAATAGTATGGTCAAATTTCAAAATATTACTCAAATAATTTTTTAATTTCTTCTATTTTTGATATAGCAAGATTATAACCATTATTATAACCGTCTCTTAATTTCTCTATATTTTTTTCAAAACTTTCAATTGCCTGATCCTCTTCTGGTCTCAAAATAATCGCCTTTCCTTCTTTTTCTAACTTTTCACATATTTCTATTGTTTTATTATACTGCATATGTCTTTCAAGAAGAGGTTTTATTAAATTAGGGTATTTCTTCTTAACTATTTTTGAAACTATTATATTTTTTCTTTTTAATTTTAATCTAAACCCTTTAGGTCTCGTCAGCAAAATAAGATGTTTTTCATTTCCATCCTCTATAGCTTTTAATACAGGAATTGGATCACATAATCCACCATCAAAGTATTTATTTCCATTAAGCTCTATAGCTGGAAATAATATAGGAATTGCACATGTTGCTCTTAACATCGTACACTTTTTATCTAAATCTGCTCCATTTAAATACTCTTCTCTTCCTGTCATAGCATTAGTTACGCCAACTAAAATTTCCCCCTCATATTCCTCAAAAGACTTTTGATCAAATATGCTAAGCTTGTTTGGAAGTTCATCAAAGACAAAATCAAGTCCAAATATACTTTTACACTTTCTAAAATTATTAACTCCTAAATACCTTTTATCATTTCTAAAACGCTCTAATATATCTAAATTCCGCCCCTTTTGTCTAGATATATACGAGAAACAATTAGTTATTCCTGCTGAAACTCCAATACAATATGGAAACATAATGTCATTATCTAATAATGCATCCATTACTCCTGCACTAAAAATTGGGCGAAAAGTTCCACCCTCTAATATTAAACTTGGCACATTAATTCACCTTCTATTCTTTGTTTTTTATAAAATATTTATCTTCTTTAGCATATTTTCAATTAGATAAATCACTATAATCTTTTAGATAAAAAATATTCTGTATGCCCTTTAGGGCAATCCTCTAATACGCCAAATATTTCATATCCATTTTTTAAATAAAAATCTTTTCCTTGAAAATCAAAACTATCTAAATGAACTATATAGCATCCTCTTTTTTTAGCTTCTTTTTCTACTTCTGTTAAAAGAAAAGTTCCACAACCTTTATTTCTATAATCTTTTCTAACCCAAATAGTATCTATATATAAAATCCTCCACATAACTGAATACGCAAGTATTCCGCCTAAAAGATTCCCTTCTTCATCTTTTACACATCTATTTATTGTTTCAAATACATGTTCTTGTTCAAACGCTTTCACTTCATTATTATGTTCTAAAAGCATATTTTCTATATAATCTGCCTCTTCATAACTTGGTATCATAACCTTATACTTCATACTAACGCCTCCATTTATATTTTTAAACTCACTATTATCAAATTATTCTTTTACCCCTCTAACTATTACACCTAGAAAAATGATAACACTTTTTTTAATTTTTTTCACAAAAATTTCTTTAACTATTAGCTAATATCTAGTGTATTGATTAATAGTTTTATAACTAAAAATATTTATATTCAAATTTTTATCTATTTTATATCATTTCCCTTCAATTTATTATAACAAAAAAACACTATATAGTTGCTAATAACAACTATATAGTTTATAATTACACTAGTTGTTATTAACAACTAATAAATATAAGAAAGGATTTTAATTTATGCTAACAAAAGAAGAAATTTACAATAAACGTTGGTTTATTTTAATAAGTATAGGAATTGTAACATTTATGTGTACTCTTGATGCAAGTATTGTTAACGTTGCTCTACCAGTAATTGCACATGATTTATCAATTTCAATGTCAACTGTACAATGGACAGTAACTACATATTTAATAGTAATTTCAGGTCTAATTATAACTTTTGGACGACTTGGTGACTTAAAAGGGAAGGCTAAAGTTTTTAGAATTGGTATTATTATTTTTACACTAGGCTCACTATTTTGTGGTGTTTCTAGCAACATAACTGCACTTATAATAGGTCGTGCTATTCAAGGGCTTGGAGCTGCTTGTACTATGGCTAATAGCCAAGGTCTTGTAACATCTGTTTTTCCACCATCTGAAAGGGGACGAGCACTTGGTACTACAGGCTTAATTGTTGGACTAGGTACTATGGTAGGACCAGCACTTGGTGGAATTATTTCTAGTTTTCATTGGGAATTTATATTCCTTATAAATATACCAATAGGAATTGTCGCTTCAATATTGTCATTTAAAATTATTCCTAATGTTCATTTTGAAGTAAAACCTGGATCAAAACTTGATTTTATAGGAACATTATTCCTTATATTAACATTAGTTCCTCTTATACTTGCTATAACAGAAGGTAGTATTTATGGATTTACAAATAAATATATATTATTTGCTTTTGCTATAACAATAATATCATTGATAATTTTTAGTATTTCTCAAATGAAGTTAAAATCACCATTACTTGATTTTAATATATTTAAAAATCATCAATTTTCAAAAGGAATTTTCTCATCATTAATATCATTTACAACTGTAAGCTCATATTCTATCTTACTACCATTCTATTATGAATCTGTAAGAGGGCTATCTCCTTTAGTTAGTGGTTTTTTAATGATGGTATTCCCGATAGCACTTATAATTACAGGGCCTCTTAGTGGTGCTATTTCAGATAAAATACGAAAAGAGATTTTACCACTATTTGGATTTGCAATCTCTACTATTGGATTCATTCTAATAGGTACAATTAAAGCTACAACTCCATTATATATAGTAATTTTATTCTTATTTATAATGGGAATTGGTAGTGGTATTTTCCAATCACCAATGAATTCAATAGTTATGTCTGCTGTAGATAAAACAAAGCTTGGTATTGCTGGTAGTGTAAACTCACTTGTTAGAAACCTAGGAATGATTATTGGGATAACATTTGGTACTTCTCTTTTATATAGTCTTATGAGTCAAAAACTCGGATTTACAGTGAGAGGGTTTATTCCTGGGCACAGTAGTGCATTTGTAAGTTCTATGGATATTGTATTTTTTGTAAGCGCCGTACTTTGTGTAATAGGATTTATTTCTGTTCTTAGTATTTATCTTACAAATAATAAGAAAAAAGAAATTATTAATAATTAAAAAAATGGATTGTATCAAATTGATGCAATCCATTTTTTAATATTAAATTAATATATTAATTATTATTACTTTATATATCATGACGTTTATAAAGAAAATCATTTAATTTAATTTCACCAGATTTGTAATTTAAAATATTTTTTTTCATAACTTTATCAAATGAATCATTATCTTGTAAAGCTATAATTCTAGAACTAATAACCTTGTGCTTAGTGGTAACATTTTCTCTTTTTATAAAAATCTTATTACACTTTTTACAATATCTAATCTGTGCATGATATCTTCTGTCACTAATTATATCTAAACATATATAATCATTAAATATAAGCTTTGTAAATTTTCCACATTCTCGACAATTAAATCTATTCGTATAATATTTTCTAAATTTTTCATTACTAAGTTTTATCTTTATAGATCTATCTGTAAGTGATTCTTTAAGTGGCACATTTTCTAATTTTGCATATTCATAAATACTAGAAAGATATCCTAAGCCTAATTTTTTACTTATTTCAATTAACGCTTTAACATCATAAAATGCATTATGATGATTATTTTCTAATTTATTAAACTCCTCTATACATTCAGCTTCAAAAATTTTTACTAACGAGGGATGGTCTTTTAATTTATTTTTTAACATATATGCTTTTTGAGCATCTAAAACATTTATTTTATCAAGCATTCTACTATTAATTTTATGCTTGTACAAATTTCTTTTTAGAATTTTAATGTCTGAATCTCCCCAAGTTACGAGATATGTTTCTTCAGGATTACCTTGGCTTATTTCTTTCATAAATCCCTTTATAGAATTAAAAAATGTTGTCCCATTTTTAATATTTTCAAACGTTATGCCTGTTAATTTTTTAACTTTCTCATTTATCTCGTAATAATCGCACTTTATATAAAAATTCTTCTCACTGCTAGATTTAAACTTCTCATCAGTAACAGTGTAAGCAATTTGTATTATATCTTGTCCTCTCGTTATATCTATAATCCATCCAGATTTTTGATTAAACTCTAAATCTAAAAATATAAATTTCAACTCAACCCCTTCTTTCTAGCATTAATTGTTACGTTCTATATATCTGCTTATATTATAACACTTTTTACCAAAATTTTTAAATATATAATTTAATATATTTATTATTCATTTTAAAAACTAAAAAAAACTGTCTAATATACCTACTCATTAGGAATATTAGACAGCTTTTTATTTTATTATTAACTATTTTATATAAACATCACCTATAACATTTACAAGATTTTTTGAATCATTAGAGTAAACAATATCCTCTCTTACATCTTCAAGTGCCATTTTTAAAACAGTTCTTGGTCTTGTAAGTCCAGCTATAATAAGTATAGATATAGCTGTACCATATGCTATAAGCATATCTTCTTCTGTTTCTATTCTATCAAATACTTTTGAGCTAAGTGGTGATAATCTTACAAATTCATCTATAAATTCTTTGCTAAAACTATTCTCTATTTGTGTACTTAACACAATATTCATATGTTTAAGCATTTCTTTCTTTGCATTTTCTAATTCCTCTATTGTATTAACTTTCACTAAACCATCATTATTTAAACATGCTGATTCTACTATAGAGTAAGATCCTCTAGCTGATCCTGCCCTTTTAGCAAATTCATATAAAGTTGTTCTATCACACGCTCCAAATAATGTTATATAACCATAAACAACATCATCACTTGCACCTATAATATTCATGAACTCTTCTCTTAATGCTATATTCCCTTCTAACACACCAAGCTTTGAAATCATATTATTTGCAAGTCTCACAAGTCTTACAAGCTCTGCGCTAGCAAACTCTTTATAAGTATCTTTAAATTGAGTTGCTGTCATTATATCAAGTGGTAAAATTTCCTTATTCAATTTATCTAATCCATCTATATAAATAGCATTAGTAATATTTTTTATAATATTTCTTACTTGCTTATGTACTTCATGTAAAGTATTAATATCTATTTCTTTTTCCTCTGTTTTTTGTGCAGAATTCTGAAGTGATTTTAAAAGATCCTCTTCTGTCATTCCTAATTCTCTCATTTTCATTAGTAACTCTTGCATTTTGTTATCCATAGTGAACATTCTCCTATCAATCCGATTATGTATATATCTATTAAATCTACTAATATACTTATTATTTATTAGCAAATTTTAATATATTATACCATATTTTTAAAATCAATATTATTCATGCTACTATTGATGTTCTTAGCTATTCTATATTTTTTGTTTTATTTTCCTATCAAAGTACAATAAAGACTAAAAAATATACACTTAATAGTAGATAAATTTATTAAAATTATTCTTTTTAATACATCTATCTATAAAATCACTTAATCTTAATTATAGTAAAATACTTTAACTCATAAAATTATAAATTCTATCCTTACCTAAAAAAATATTAGAAACACTAGCTATTTAAAATTTACGTAGTAGCTAGTATTTCTAATACTCCTAGCTTATAAATAGGAACTTAATTTCCTATTTATATTGCGACTTCGTATTGAATAAAGTCAAGATTTTATTTAAATCTTAGCTATATTTATTGAACAAGTTCACTTCTTCTTTTTTCTATTAAATTTTCTAACTCGTCTAAATCCCCTTCTAAAGCTTTATTTCTTATAAAACTTCTAGCACTAGATCTATTTTTTAAATAATTACTATAATCTTTATTTTTCGCTTCCCATTTTTTATTTCTTTCACTTTGTGTCATAACCATCGCTGATTCCTCCCTAAATAAAAATTAATTTTAATCACTAATCCCCATTAGTAATTAAAATTATAATACTTAAGGTAACATTAATCCATAGTTGAGAATTTTTTCTTTATTAGACAAATTTTTTACTTTATAAAATATTTAATATATATAAAAAAAGATTTAAGCAATTATTATATATATTAATTAAATTTTTAACAAAGTCATGTAATAAATTAATTTTTATTATATTTAAAATTTCATTTTAAAGTCTCAATAAAAACCTTAATTTCAAACTATTTTCGTAATATCTATTATTAAATAAGAATACAAATCAATTATTTTTATTACCTTTTATATCGCATCCCTATGTGAGGTATATCGTCTTCAAGATACATATTAGTAATTTTTTCAAATCCAACACTTTCATAAAAAACTTTTAAATGAGCTTGAGCTGAAATTCTTATTTCTCTAAAATTATATAGTTCTTCTATTAATTCTATTCCTTTAACTAATAATTTTCTTGATAATCCATTATTTCGATATTCCTTTAATGTTATAACTCGTCCTATAGAAGGTACCTCATATGACACTCCTGCCTCTATTAATCTAATATACGAAATAACTCTACCTTTGTCTTCATAAAATAGATGATACGATAATTTATCTTTTTCATCAACATCTTGATATGGGCAATTTTGCTCAACAACAAAAACTTCTATTCTTGACCTTATTATTTCATATAATTCTATAGTAGTAAGTTCATTGAAATGTTTTAATTTAAGCTGCATTCTAAATCTCCTTTTTTAAACCATTTAATTAATAATTCGCTATAGTTGTTTCTAAATTATAATATAAAGACTTTAAATATAACTAAAATAACCTTAACTTTATATTTACTAAATTTAATTATTTATTCATACCCTATTCTACTACAAATGCTATACTCAGTATACTTACTAACTTCAATAAAAAAGTGGGGGATTTAATGTTTTATAAATATAATTTAAATTTTACAACTGAAAATCAAGGTGCTAAAAATAAACGTATTGCTAATATTATATCTTATTCAATATTTTTCATAACTATCTACGTATCTATTTTTATTTTTTATAAATTAAATATTTTGTCTAATAGTTTATTATTTTATTTAGTTAGTACAATTTTACTTATAGGTAGCTTTTTTATAGTACACTTAATAAACTCTAAAATTGATAATAAAATTTCTCTTTCTAAAAAATACATAGCTCTTTTAGAAGAACTTAAGTCTAAGAATATACCTCTTGGTATAACAACTACTGAAGAGTTTTTAGAATGCAAAGGTCTTTATATAAGTTTTATTTTACATATACACAAAAAACACGAAGAAAATATATTTTGCGATAGAAAAATCTATTATAAAGATATTATTCAGTTAGAATATATTCCTGAAGAGGCTATTTTACAAATAATATTTGAAGATATTTTAGATAATTCCGAGTGCTTGCAAAAAAGTTTATGCCTTAGTTCTCATGTAGAAAATCCTGAAATTTTATATGAAGACTTACGTACAAAATTATCTCATTTAAATTCCTAATCTAAACTATATTAGATTTGAATTTAGACATAAAATTTGCCCTATTAATAAATATTAACTAAAAAAATCTACTAATAGGGCTTTATAAATTCAATTGAAACTAAAAAAAAATTATGATGCAATTATTATATTTTTACAATCTTTAACTTTTTTAGCTTGTAGTTTCTCTAATAAAGTATTTTCTTCATCTCTAAGTAATCTTTCTAAAGTTTTTTCTTCTTCCTTTGCAATATACTTACTAAATTTTATTGCAAAAAAATATTCCTCTAAGTTTTTAAATTCAGTAAATACTTCATATTTATATTTATTAATTTCTTTGTCACAAACAATATAATTTTTAACACTTGGGTCAATTACCGTCTTAGTTAAACTTTCTATAAGAAAACAATGTCTAAAGCTAATATATGTTTTATTTATAACATATCCATACGCTATTTTATACCTATTTTTTGAAAAGTTAGATTTATTATTTATTATAAAATTATACAATGTATTGTAAGAACTATTTTCTTCATTTTCAAATTTATTAAATCCACTTAAATTAACACTTGTTTCATAATCCAATTTTAACATTTAGATTCCCCCTCTAAATTAACCTTATAACAGGATTATTGACACACATTATATACTTTATACATATCATATATTATAAAAAATTTATACCATTATTACTCCTTACTTAATATATAAAAAGATTATTAGAGAAATTTCTCTAATAATCTTTCTTTATTGCTTTTATTTGATTATTCTTCATTTAAAATAGCAAATGCTATAATCCTTGGACCTGAATGAACTCCTATAACGGGAGTAAAAAGACCATTATAAGCAAGTGTTGTATTTTTATGTGCTTTAAATATATCAAGCATTTTAGTTGCTTCTTCTTGCATTGTCCCTGTCATTACAGCTACCTTCGCTTTACCTTTATCTAAAGCTTCTATCCCAAGCTTTACAAGTTCAGATAATGCTTTTTTAGATCCTCTAACTTTAGCTGCTGTAGTATACTTCCCATCAGTATCATCCATTGTTATAATAGGTTTTAAGTTCAATATTTGTCCTATTGTGCCTGAAACCTTACCAATTCTTCCACCTTTAATTAAATACTCTAATGTATCTACTGAAAAATACATAGTAGTTCTTTCTTTCATTTTTGGAATTTCCTTGCATATATTATCAAAACTCATTCCTTCATCTATTAATCTAGCAGATTCCATAACAATAAATCCAACTGCTAATGATATCATTTTTGAATCAAATACAAATGCCTTTATTTTATCTTCAAATTGGTTAGTTGCAATTCTAAAACTATTCATAGTTCCTGATAATCCAGATGATATAAATAATCCTATAACATGTGTATATCCGTCCTCAATTAACTTTTCTATTAAATTAACTGCATCTTGAACTGATGGCATCGAAGTTGTCGGGATTTCTTTATTTGCAAGCCTTGCATATACTTGTCCTGGTTTTATATCTATACCATCAGTATATTCTTCCTCACCGTATATTATTTTTAATCTCATCACTTCTATATTAGGATATTTCTCTAGATATTCCTCTGGTACACCACAAGTACTATCTGTAATAATTGCTATTTTTTCCATAATCTCCTCCAAAAGATACATTTCTTTTAATAAAATTTACTTTTTAAATCATTTAATTTTTAATTTTATCCCACCTAAATTATTTCTTAATATATCTATTTACCTTTATTTAACTAAAATTAAATTCTGGTCTAAAATCTACTTAGATGTATCCAACTTTTAATTAATATGTATATAAATATTTTACTTTTAAAAATTTATCTGTTATTTATTATACTATAAAATACTACTATTTATATAGTGTTTTAATATTTTTATACTCAAAATATTTAAATATCAAATTTTTTTATCTTCATGATAATTCTATTTACCCCCTCTTATATAAACCTAAATTTAATATTCTAAAAAATAAAATTCAGGTTTAAGTAAACCTGAATTTTATAGAATATTTATATAATATTAAAAATGCTATCTATCCATTAAATAAATATTTTGATATTCATCCTCTATAACTTCTACTTTTCCATTTTTGTTATATAGGATATCCTCTTCAACCTCACTAATTTTTATTTTCCAACCTTTTGGTAAATAAACTTTTTCCATATAATTATGTAAATTCTCCATGTTTATTGCAGAATCGACTACTCTAGATGCTGAAACCATAGTAAAACTTTCATTATTTTCATTTATAAGTTGAAATCTTTTACTTCCTTTTAACACTTTATATCCAAAATTAATTTCTACATTCAATTTATTATATGTAGTCTTATTTGATACCGTTTCTTTATCTGTTATTATACAAGTAAATTCTCTCATTGCATATCCTAAAATATTTTGAGTTTTTCCATTATACAAGTCTTCAATTTCATCAATAACCCAAAATCTAGAACCATTTTTAATAACATCTGCTACCTTAAACATTTTTTTAACTCTAAAATCATTTATAAAACTAAAATCCTCATCATTAATAGTTTCATTATCAAGATCAGAGTACACTATACATTTAACTTTATTAAAATATCTATATAAAACAACTATTTCACTAAAATTACTGTTCTTTACATATTTAAATATTGATTTTTTTCTATCTTCTAATTTAATATTTTCAAAAGTTGTTTTATTGGTTCCTCTTACAACTATAAATATTATAATTATTGGGATTACAAGTGATATTAGTAATACCAAAAGAATAATTAACTTAATGACATCCATATTACTTCTCCTTTGTTAGATAACTAAAGCCAATTAAGGCTACCTTATTGAATTTTATCTAATGCAATAAATACTGTCAACTAAAAAGTAATATAGATGTACATTTAAAAATTCTTTACTTGCTTGCAAAAATTATAAATACTGAGTAAGTAATTTCTTTCCCTTTTTGATTTTTATTTCCTTTAAAAATTTCTTGAACTTTAATATTTCTAAATCCAATAGTTTCAAACATGTTTTTAAACTCAGCTTGGTTAAAACCATTATGTCCATTAAAATCTTCTACTCCCCAATGAAAATCTCCATTATCTTCATTAAGTTCAGCTATTGCTATTTGTCCGTTTTCTACTAACATATTGTAAAATTTTCTCACCATATCTTCTACATCTTTTACATGATGTAATGCCATTGATGAATATATAACATCATATTTTTCAGCTATACTTTCATTTGATAAATTTACATTTTTTATGCTTATATTCTTTATATTATCCTTTTTTATACTCTCTAAAGCAACGTCAAGCATCCCTTTAGAGGTATCAATTAAATCTATATGTTCAAATTTATTTTTTAAATTAAAACTTAATATACCAGTTCCACAACCAAACTCCATAGCTCTTTGTTTTTTATTTAAATTCAATGTATTTTCTATATGACCTGCTACAAGAGCTGCTCTATCTATAGATTCTTTGCTATTCCACATTTTTGCTAGTTCATCAAAATTCATTATTAAATTCCTCCTTCTAATATATATTATATTTATATATCTAGTTTTATTAATATAATACATCATTCTCATCATTTAATATTTACAAATATATTTCTTAATATGTCTACTACAAAATAAAAAACTACAGTTTGAATAATAATAAATTTATTCAAACCATAGTTTTTAACTTAATAAATAGAAGTCAAATCAATTTTTTTAATAAGACTATTAGATTTTTTCATCCTAACTATAATTCTATAAAGATTAATTACAGCAAGTCTTTCAGTATTATCTTCTATTTTATTAAACTCATCTTTAAATTTTTTTTCAAACTTATTTAGTATTTGTTCTTCAGTATATTTAGCATCATCATCTTTTATATCAATATTAGCAATAAAATTCTTAAAATCATCTATTATTTTATCTTTGCTAGTATTTTCCCTTACCAAAAATGCTAAAAAGTAAATTGTATTATTTAATATCCTTTGATTATAAATAAATGCTTTTATATCAGTATTTTCAGTACTAACAAGTTTACTCTCATAAAGCTTTGACAGCATAACTTTTTCTCCAAGTATTTTATAAAAATACTGATTAGTAGGATTTTCAAACATAAATTCTAATATTTCTTTACTTAGCTTTTGATATAAATAAATTATTTTATTCATAGATTTACTAGCATTATAATGGAATAAATATCTATTCCCAAGAGATGCTATAGCTATACCTATTACTACAAATACTATTCTGTAAGTAATTCCATGAGCCGGATTATTTGTCACAATAGCAAAAAGTCCAAGTGAAACTGCTGCTGTACACATAGTTTTTATCCCAAAATCTTTTGTTATTACGTAGATATAATAAAGAGTTATAAAAATAATCCCCTCTAAAAGAATATTAGGAACAAAGATATATACTAGTAAAAATATTCCTATTCCTAAAAGTGTACCCTTAAATCTCTTAGAAAATCTTTTTTTCGAATCCTCAAATAATGGATCTACTACAGCATATATAGTAAATACTATCCATTTTCCTTCTGAAATATGAAATACCATTACTATAAAATATGATACTGCTATTAATATTGCAATTCTCATCCCAAAGGCAAATCTAAGAGAATTACGATTAAAATTAATACTAAACACTGTACTTATTTGTTTTCTAAGTTTTAAATTAAAAAGTATATCTCTTTTTCTATAGCCATCATAAATAGAATTTTTAATAGATACTCTTAACATATTAATATTTTGAAGAATTTCACAAACATAATAATTTTCTTTTTCATTATTATATTTAGAACAAAATAATTCTAAAAGTTCTAAAATATTATAACTTAATTCTCTACTTTTAACTTTTTTATTAATACTACTTATCAAATTCAAGAAATCTTTTAAAAAGTTTTCATCTAAATTAGCATATTTATTTTTTCCAAGCTCTTCTAAAAGATAATTAAGTCTTTCAAAATATAATGCTATATTAATAATCGTATTATCTTTTTTTGTTATAAAAAACGGATCTATTCTTCGTTTATAAATAGCTGAAGTAATTTTATCAATATTTTTAAGAACTTTATATCTATCCTCTTCTATTTCTTTTCCGTCTAATAAGCACTCTATTTTCTTTTTTATATCTTTGGTAAGCTCTGATAATCCATCATAAATTACCTTTTTAGTTCTATTTCCATTTAATATATATTGTGTTATTACAACAAATACACCACCAAGTGCTAATGTAATCAATCTTGCTGGTAATTGATGTACTGTACCTGGTTCTGATAATAAATATAAGTACCCTAAAACAAAAGGTCTCCATATTATTTGCTTTACATTTGAAGAAAAATTATATGCAAGTAAAAATATAGTTATAAAATTTATCAAAAATCCTACATAAATATTTAAAGATGCTAAAAATGATACTATTCCAAGACACACAAATACCCCGACAAATGTTATTGTAGTTCTTATTGGATTTCCAGTTAGATCATTTGCAAGTAAAACTAAAGCCCCTTTAGATATTGTAGCTCCTACAAAAGCTGTACCTTCACCTAAAACAGTCCAAACTGTAAAAAATACTATAACTGCAAGTACATAAATTATACTCCTAAGATATAGTTCTTTTCCTCTAAAAATATCCATTTTTCAC
>JBOFRC010000275.1:0-2721 GCA_051650825.1 Sarcina sp.
AACTGATGTTTCATTTTCCATCACGTAGAGTTAGCTTGTCATCACCGTCTCTCACTGAAAACAATAACAGAGACCAGAGGAGGGAGAAGCGGAAAGGAGACTGCAGAAGTCTGGGATAATATAATTAGTAATAGTAATAATATTTTTCATACACATTTTATACAGATGGACAAGGTACATCACAAAAGATAAAAGATAACAGTAGAAAATGTCACAAAACACATGAGAGACAAGACTCAAGAATAAAAAAATATTTTCAGATCCTGGGTAAAATCATGGAAAACATGTTTTAGGTTTTTTGGGGTTTTTTTAAGTGAAGAGAAGTGAACAATCAAATCCACTGGGAGGCTGAGCCAGAGTCTGGGGTGGATGAATTAAATGCATCATCACTGTAGGCTTTAGTACTGGAGTGAGGAACAGTTAATGTGGGCTTTTTTGGATCATTCAGATACACTTGTATAAGTTAATGGAAGCAAGAATGAAAACTGAGAATAATTTGAAGTGAAGTTTCAAACAACTTAAATAAAAAATAAAATCACTGAAGCTCTACAATCCCCTCTAATATTCAGATCACTGGCAGAGTACATGAGGTCTGGGAGAGCAGGCAGGGCTCTAGCCGGGGGCTTTGATATGGAGACAAGCCAGGCGGAGGAAGATGAGAAACCAAGATCAAACACCAAGCAGTGTACCATGGTACTCTCTTCACACTAACTAATAAGTGAAACTGCTGCAGGAATAAACTCAGGAACAGAGACTTCTTCAGTGTGGAGATATCATCAACACACATACAGCCACCTCAGTCTCTGTATATCTCCCTCTTCATCTTTGTTTTTAAAAATACCAGCTGAGTTTCAGATCAAAGCCAGTGGTCCACTGGAAATGCTAAAAGTATCAAAAAAAGATGCTGAATGGTAAAGCAGAAAATAAAAAAAAATATCTTGGTGTGGTTTGCTGTTGTTTCATGTGTCGAATTACCACAAACTCTTTATCATTGGATAGTGCAATACTGATATCATTTTATAGATTCAATGACTATAATGCAACACTACTGGGTTTAAAGTGATACTCACAGGATCACAGATGAGTGTCAAGTGTTAATGAGCAAACAGAATTAGTTTCAGCTCCATGAGACTTAAATGGGTTAATTGCTGGCTCAAACTCCTGATAAACAACGTAGAAGCTGTTCTGGTAACTATGGTGACCATTAATGTGGAGAAGAGAAACAGCTGAATTTCACAATCTGAACTCAAACACTTCGTTGTCTGCAGGTTGGACAGCAGCTTCCATGCAGAGAAAATGTACGTGGCTACATAATCGGTTTTACATGTTAGTGTTGAGATGAACAGTGAGTCATATGACCTCCGCCATATGAAACTCTGACGAGTTCTTTTCAGTTTTTGTTATGAAACTGAACTGAGAGGAAGACCTTGATGAGGTCAGAGTCCTGATAAAAGAGTCTTTATGAAAAAGCAACCGTCAGTCTGTGATCATCAATCAGGCAGAACATATTTCTACTTTCCATCCTTTTTATCAACTATTATGATTACCTCTGACTCATGACCAGTTATGTTTTCATAGTGGTAAAATGTCTTTGGTGGATACAGTGTGTTGGACCTCATCACAGTCTGTATGGTTGCTTGGCCCTGACTGTTCAGAGACTTAACATACTTTTATTGAGGAGCTGGTGTTGAAGAGCAGCCAGACTGACTGACCGACGGAGAGAAACATGATTATCACGATGAGAGCAGGCTTTCCTCTGAAAGAATAGACACCTGGGAGATGATGATAACACAGAATATGTAGAATTTAACAATGAAATTATTATAATACAGGATGATAACTGGAAGGAATTCATGGGACTGTTTCACCCTAATGGGCTCAACAGCAAATGTTGAACATTCAAAGGGTTTTGATATGAAACGATCTGCACAGTGGATCAGAAGAGTGTTTACAACAGTGTACAAACTGAATTTGAACTAATCTGAAACCATGATGATGCCAGAAAATCACATGACCGTGAAGAAGGAAAATGGATTTCTATAAAACATAATGAAGAGTTTATACTGTTACTGTTATAACGGCCAGAGTTTACACAGGCTGCGAGCTGTTTGACAGGCTCCTTAGGCTGAAACATGAGAAATATTCCAACTGTTTACGACCTGCGTTTAGTTTCTCCTGTGAGTGTTGTAGTCTGTCGCTGTAGAACAGTTCAGTAAAAGTGATTCCTCTGGTCATGATCCATCGTTTCCTTCACTGCCCATAAAGACAACAGCAACATGACAGCTGTTTAGCTAAATGGCTCCTTATGCTGTTTCAGTTATGTCTTTGCAATTTTCACTGACAAATCACATCATTGAAGTCTATTAAATTTAAACAGCCACCAAGTTCTCTAAATACAAAATCCACTTGGCTAATGAACAGGCAAAAAAACATGAAAACAAGATGAAGCAAAATATAATTGCTTTCATTAATTATTATTATTATTATTATTATTATTGTTGTTGTGTAAAAGGAAATAAGAGAGACAAGGAAGAAATAACTGAATCCACCAGCTGTCCTTTAAAGCTATTTGACTGCTCCCTCCTTTCAGTGCATTTTATATTATACTTCTCAAGACGAGCTGTCACACAAAATTTAACAAAACCAAGAACAGGTTTCCACCACTTCATTAGATTTTAGTTTTCTCTGCCTTTAGGCACTTAGGAAACATTATCTGGAAAA
>JBOFRC010000276.1:0-1142 GCA_051650825.1 Sarcina sp.
AAGGTGATTGTAATACTGTTTGCCACAATAGTAATACCCACACAGAATCAACAAGCCAACCAGCTAGCCTACTATCGTGACACAATCTGCAATGGGCTGACCACGAAGCAAAAGAGGTAGATCGAGCAAGCCAGTAGTCAAAGCTAGAATCTTCTTATCTGTAGTCAGATGCATTATCCATTGTGCCACTGAACCACTGGTCAGGGCCCCTTGTGTGCTCAATTGGACAGAGGCCAAGCCAAGTCAAGTCAAGTCAAAATTAACTATATGGCGAGGGAAGCAAAGTAAAGCCTATTTTCCCATACCGGGAGTTGAACCCGGGCCGCCTGGGTGAAAACCAGGAATCCTGACCGCTAGACCATATGGGAAATTCTGAGACTACAGGTCAGGCTTGTGGAGGACTTTGGCTTTATGACATCTGTTCTGTCTTGTGACAACGCCTCCTGGTTCAAATTTGTCAAAATTGTAGTAACTACAAAATTAGAGGTAATTCCAAGGCAAACCAAAGTTAATTGCACTCTGCCTTGGTAGCCTTATCTCAAAGGGGATTGTAATACAGTTCACCATGATCATAATACCCACAGAGATTCAACAAGCCAGCCTACTATCATGACACAATCTGCAGTGGGCTGAGCTCATAGTCAAAGAGTTCGATCGAGCCAGCCAGGAGTTGAACCTAGAATCTTCTGATCCGTAGTCAGATGCGTTATCCATTGCGCCACTGGCCCACCGGTCAGGACTTTTGGGTGCTCGATTGGACAGAGGTCAAGTCAAGTCAAGTGACCGCTAGATCTAATCAATCTCATAATAGCAATGAAAGCGATGGGCTAATTCAACGAAATAATAAAACAGCTCTGGGCTGACCGCGAAGCAAACGAGGTAGATCGGGCCAGCCATGAGTCGGACCTAGAATTTTCTGATCCGTAGTCAAACGCATTATCACCAAGGGGATTGTAATACTGTTTGCCACAATCGTAACACTCACACAGAATCAACAGGCCAACCAGCT
Source organism: Sarcina sp. (assembly GCA_051650825.1). GTDB lineage: Bacteria > Bacillota > Clostridia > Clostridiales > Clostridiaceae > Sarcina. The sequence continues at coordinate 1,010 of JBOFRC010000276.1, forward strand.
AGACTATTATCATGGCACAATCTCATGGACAAATGATGATTGAACTAACATTAAAATGCAAATATCCAAAGACGGATAAGGAAGATATAAAATATAAAAAATTAATATAAACAATTTCTTTTTTAATAAACTG
>JBOFRC010000277.1:0-69041 GCA_051650825.1 Sarcina sp.
CTATTATTAAGTGACTTTATTTTTGATACATATATCTGTATTCCATATTTTCCTTCTGGAATATTATTAAACTCAAATTCCCCCTCTTTATCTACATATGATAAAAAAGTTGTTTGTGAATCATTTAAAGAAACTTCTCCCCAAGGTTTAATGTACATCTGATCATTACTTAAAACTATTGCTGCACCTTGAATTTCTTTTAAATTTAATTGTCCTTTTACAGACCCTCTATATTCTTTTGGAATTATATTAGAATATAATATATTTTGTTGTTTCTCCATTTTCGTTTTAGTCTCTTCATCTTCACCATAAAATTCACTACCTGTTTTTGGAGCATCAATATAAATATAGTCAACGTCAAACCTATCTCTCATACCTGTTTTAGTATAATTAAACTGCATCATTTGATTATTATTATATTTAACATTTTTATAGTACTCCATTCCCTTCTCAAAGCTTCCTGCCATTGTATATGCATCCCCTAAATATTTTTCTTTTGAAGGTATGCAATTCACATCTATTTTTTCAAAGCTTTCAATAGCATCATCATATCTATGTTGTTTTAAAAATAATATTCCCTCATTTAAATTAACATATGATGTAACATATTTAGAGCTTGAACTTTTAAAACCTTCTAACATTTCAAAAGCTTTTTGTTCTTGTCCGCTATCATAATACAAAGATGATAAAGCTGCTAAATTTTTATAAAAATATTTTGATTTTTCTCCTTTAGCTACACCTTTTTCATGATATTTTATTGCTTTTTCCATACCATTTTCAGCTAAAAAAGGATTTGTCATAAACATAGATATTTCACTAGATATCCCTGTTAAGTCCTGCTTATAATTATATTCATTTGTCCCCATATAATAATAAGCTGCATCCTCAAAAGGTGATATTTTAGGCATATTAACGTATAAATTTAGTAAGCCTTGAAAATAATATCCTGTAGGTGGTTTATCAAATTTAATTTCTTTCATTTGAATCCTATTAACAAGTGCTGCACTTCCTATTATCATATTAGGTAAAAGAACAAAGATTCCAAGTGCTCCATATATAAAATGTTTAACTTTAAATTTTATTTTAGTTCGTTTCATCTATATTTTCCCCCACATAAAAATTACTAACTTCAATTTTATATTTTGTAAGCTCTTTAAACTTATATATAGAATCTATGGTAGGAGTTAATATTGCTATAGCTAAAACTGCGGCTAATACCCTAACATCAAACTCTATCTCTGTTTCTAATATTTTTCTAACCTTATATTCAGGCTTATTTTTTTCCTTCTTATAACTCTCTTTAATTTTATTTCTAAGTTCACTACTCATTTTTAATTCATTTATCTTATCCATAGATTCCTGCCTCCCTCAAAGCAACCTCTAATGCAGTTCTTCCTCTTCTTAATTTAGTTTTTATAGTATTTTCATTTTCATCTAAAATCTTTGCTATGTCCTTTATAGTAAAATCTTTATAATAAAACATATAAATAATATCCCTATAGTCTATTTTTATCTTTGCTAAAGCACTAGCAATAACCGCATTATCTATAAGCTCTAAAATTTCTTCTTCTAAATCAAATTCATCTTCTATATCAGATTCCTTAGTAACCTGTTCATCAAAATACGTTACTTTTTTATTTTTTCTATAATATTCTCTGCAAATATTTAGACTTATCTTATATATCCATGTCTTCAAAGAAGAGTCTCCTTTGAATTTTCCTATATATTTAAATATTTTTATAAAAATTTCTTGTGTTAAATCTTCTGCTATATTAACGTCAGAGGTTTTCATATAGCAAAATTTCAATATATCATCACCATATATATCTAATAGATAATCAAATGCTTTATCATCTGACTTTTTTAATCCTTGTATAAGTTTTTTCTCATCTGAATACATATGTCCCCCTATTTTTAAACTAAGCTTAGTTCTACCCTTTATGTACTATTAGACGCAACTACTAATAAAAAAGTTTCACTAAATTCAAAATTTTTATAAAAATAATGTGGAGTGTAAAAACTCCACATTATCCTATAAAAATCTAATTTAATTTTTCTTTTTAAAATCACCTATAAAATTTTTATAAAATTTAATTGCATCTTCTCTCCAACTAAAATTTATTCCTTTATCTATATTATTATCGATGAAATAGCCCTTTGGTTTATTTATTTTTAAGCCTTTTTCTAAATCTCTAAAATATTCTCTTTTTAAAGTCTCCTTATCATACTCTATATGCCCTAATATATAGTAATCATTAAATTCTCCTCTTAAAAGATGTTCTTCCCCTTCCTGTGTTATAGAAATTAGCTTAAGCTTATCGCAATTATTTATATCCTCTCTTGATAATCTAGTATGTCTTGAATGTGGAGCTTTAAATCCCCCATTCATTCCATTTAAAATTTCATCTGAATTTATTACCTCATGAGAAAACACCCCAAATATTTTCTCATCTGTTAATACCTTTCTAATTGAATAAAAGTGATTTAATGCAACCTGTGCCCCCCAGCATATGAAAAGAGATTTATCTATATTTAATTTTGTATAATCTAAAACTTCCCTAAGTTCATCTATATAATCTACATCTTCAAAATCTATTTTTTCTAGTGGCGCCCCTGTCACTATTAAAATATCTAGATTTCCTTTGACCTCTTTAAATCTTCTATAATTTTTTATAAGATATTCATAAGGTATATTTTTAGGTTTATAACTATCAAGCCTTATAAATTCTACATTCAAATCTTCTCCTATATCACAAAGCAATCTTAATATTTGCGTTTCTGTCTCACATTTAGTAGGCATTAAATTTAAAACACCTATAGTTTTATTGCTTACATTTGCCGTATCAACTTTTATATCATACTGTTCACTTAACGGAGTTAATCCATTTAGCTTTTTAGAAAGGTATATTGTCATCTTTAATCTCCTATCTTATCAAATGCTTGTTTAAAATCTGCTATAATATCCTCAATATCTTCTATTCCTACTGAAACTCTTATTAAATCTGGTGAAACCCCTGAAGCAATCTGTTCTTCTTCACTAAGCTGACTATGAGTTGTACTAGCAGGATGTAATAATGATGTTCTAGCATCTCCTATATGAACTACTAAAGCTGCAAGATTTAATGCTTTTGTAAAATCTTTTGCTGCTTGAACTCCACCTTTAATTCCAAAAGTAAGCATTCCGGCTGCTCCTTTTGTTAATATTCTCTTAGCTCTTTCAAAGTCTTCTTGTGTTTCAAGCAATGGATATCTTACCCAATTCACTTTTTCATGTCTTTGTAAAAACTTAGCTAATGCAAGAGAATTAGCACTATGCCTTTCCATTCTAAGATGTAATGTTTCAAGTCCAAGATTAGTTAAAAAAGCATTTTGTGGACTCATAATGCATCCAAAGTCTCTAAGAAGCGTAACTCTAAGTTTAGTTATATATACAGCATTTCCAAAAGTTTCAACATATTTTAAACCATGATAACTTGGATCTGGTTCTACAAGGCAAGGAAATCTTCCATTACTCCAATCAAACTTTCCTGAATCTACTATAATTCCACCTATGGCTGTAGCATGTCCATCTGCATATTTAGAAGTTGAATGTATTACTATTGCAGCTCCATGTTCAAAAGGTCTGCAAAGATATGGTGATGCTATAGTATTATCAACAACTAATGGAATACCATATTCTTTTGATAACTTAGAATACTTATCTAAATCCAAAACATTGATACTTGGATTCCCTATTATTTCCCCATAAAATAATTTTGTTTTTTCATCAACTAGCTTAAGAATTTCTTCCTCAGTAGCCTCTGGGCTTACAAATCTAGTTTCAATTCCAAGTTTTCTAAGATTAATATTAAATAAATTATAAGTTCCCCCATATAAGTTAGATGTAGAAATTATATTATCCCCACTCTCACATAAATTAAGTACTGATAGTAATATTGCTGATTGCCCTGATGATACAGCAACAGCCCCTATTCCACCTTCAAGCTCAGTAAATTTGGCTTCAAATCCTTCTAATGTTGGATTGCTTATTCTAGAATACAAGTGCCCTGCTGCCTTTAAATCAAATAAATCAGCTACATGGTCTGGATCCTCATACTTGTAAGTTGTACTTTGACAAATTGGTAATACCCTTGGCTCTCCAGCTTTTGGTTTATAACCTCCTTGCACACAAATTGTTCCTTTACTAAAATTACTCATAAAAAAAGCCCCCTTCAAATTTTTTAGGTGGCCTATTACACAAGTAGCAACATATCGACTGGGCTAAAATAAAAAAGCTATTTCAGCCCACGAAGAGATTGAAATAGCTTTAACTATCTATATATAAACAATCTCTTTTATCTATCAGGAAATAAAATTCTATTTCCTTGCAGGATTTAGCACAATTCTAACTTATGCAGTTAGCTGTTGCTAGGTTTCTCAGGGCCAGTCCCTCCACCGTTCTTGATAAAAGACCTTTATTTAATTCGTATTTATGAATTTATTATATTCTAAAGAAATTGGTTTTGCAACCATTTTTTTACAATTTTTAAAAATAATCTATTCAATTTTAATTTATATCAACTTCAATTTATATTTTAACTTCAATTAATCTAAATATCTACAAATGCTCCTCTATTTTAATTAACATCTAGAATTTATAAAGCCTAAACATCTAAAACTTTCGACTTAATTTTAAACTATATTTAAAAGCCTTATATATTTTAATAGAGTCTTCACTCATAGACTTTAGAGGTTTCTATCTTCTTGATAGATTTATATAAAGACTTTCGTCTAACAACATTCGATTATTTGATTATTTGATTATTTGATTCTTATATTATTGATTATTAAAAAAGTTTACATAGGATGTTATTTAACAATAATCCTATCTACATTTATATCATATGCTTTAGGATATACTGTTGTTACTATTTGATAATCATAACATAAAGAAATTTTTTTAATACTTGGATATTTAACTAAAAATCTATCATAATATCCCCCTCCGTATCCAAGACGCATTCCTGATGTTTCAAAAGCAAGTCCTGGCACTATAGCTAAATCTATAGATGAACTAATATCTTCACACTCATCACTAGGTTCTAAAATACCATATGATCCTACTGCTGTTAAATCATCGAAAGAATTTATTTTAAATGCTCTCATATCTTTTTCATTAATAACTTTTGGAACCGCAACTGTTTTTGAATCTTCGAACATTCTTTGAATAATACTATGAGTTTCTATTTCATCGTCTAAGCTAACATATATAAAAATATTTTTTGCTTTTTTATATTCTTCTGATGTTAATAAACTATTTTTTAATAACGTATCCTTCTCTTTTTTTTCGGATAAATCCATAGCTTTTCTCTTCGCTCTCATTTCTTTTCTTAAAACTCTTTTTTCCATATCATAACACCTCTATCAATTTTATTATTCTAATAGCAATATCTTTGAGAAAATTATATATCTTTTATTATTTTTTATAAACTATAAAGTTATTAATACAAATACTCTAATTTTAATAATTTTATTTAATATATTAGAAATTCCCTATTTCTAAGTTATATTTTACAATATCAATAACATAAAAATAATTTTTTACCGAGGTGATATTATGGCAAAGAATTTATTATTCCCTATACAAACAGCAATAAAAATTAAAAATCTTTCAAAATTAAAAATTGATTTAATTAATCAGATAGAAGAGGATTATGGCGATAACTACTTTTATGTCGACCCAAAAGAGATATATATAACAGATTCTCTAAAAAAAATACTAGATTTATGCAACTTTGAGATGCTTCATGACTGTTGTATTTATCCTAGAGAAAAAGATAAATGTCAGAGTGAACTTGCTTTAACACTTATTCATAATGCTGAAGAAAATTCTATATTAGGTTGGTTTTCATCTGAATATGAGCAAATAATCCTATTTGGAAAATTCAATAATGAAATCAAAAACTTTATTATTCCTTTTGGAAACTTCTATGAAGAAAAAAGAAATGATGCATTAAAAATTATGTATAAAGCCGAAAGCTTTTTTGATATATTAAATGATCCTAAAATAAACTCAAAATCTAATATTTCTGCTTCTGAAAAAGCACTAATTAAAGAAATTAATATTTTACTTGGATATGATGTTTTGGAAAAACTAAAAAATCAACCTAGCATTACGCCTCGTGAATGTTGGATACAAGAAATTTAAATAAAAATTTTTCTATTATTAAAATAAATTTCTACTAAACAACTACTATTTAACATTTGTAATAACATTAAATAAACTTCTTCATAGAATATTATAAACATTTTATTTTAGGAGATATATTTATATGAGTTATACAACTAAAAGACAGCCTCAAGGTAAGCCTAGAAATTTAGCAAACTTTTTACGCGAAGCTATGATTGGTGAACTTGTAGCTATAAATGATTATCAAGAACATATAAGTAGCTGTTCTATTTCTGAGGTTAAGGAAGTTTTTGAACACATAATGAAAGAAGAGAAAAAACATTATGGTATGTTATTAAATTTATCTAGAAATGTTGACCACATACAACATGAAGCAGCTATTGAAGCACCTAAAGATGTAAATATTAAAGGTAAGACATTAAACTCAAGTAGTAATAAAAAGAAAAATACTAATTCATCACTTTTAAAAAAAATAAGAGATGATATAAAAGGTGAACTTGAGGCAATTATTGCTTATGAAGATATCGTTAGTAAAATAACTGATCAAAAAGCTATAAAAATGATTACAGAAATTGCATCTGATGAAAAAAAACATGTTGAAGAACTTACTTATCTTCTTCAAAAACTCGACGGCGATTGCTATGGTCCTATAGAAAAAGATAGTCACAAATAATTTAGATATAAAGAATTAAGGAGATGCGACTTTTTTCACATCTCCTTAATTCTATTTATATATATCTTAATAAACCTACAAATAGCAGTAATATACCAATTATCCATAACACTATGGCTAACATTATTTCATTTGTAGCATCAAATCCACTGATATAAACTACCACAAATCCTATTAGTAGTAAAACAACACCACTCCAAAATGAAGTTATAGTAACTGAATTACTATATGATTCACTTTCTAGTTTTCTTCTTAAAGTAGAATACAATCTACCTGCTTTTACAGAAAAATCATCGTTTATAATTTCTTTGCTGACTTCATTATAGCTCATCGTATATCTAAAACCTAATTTTGATAAATATATATTATTATCTTCTGTATGAACCTTATAATCAAATTTTTTTGCAAATTTATTTATTTCTACCAATGTTCTTCTATCAACCATTTTTTATAACACCTCTATTTCCTACACTCATCATAAATTTCAATAGTTTTACTATACTTTAAATAAATTATATATATTATTTTGAATGTAAAAAACTAATTTCAATTTCAAAAAAACTTAACTTTTATAATCTTTTTATGTCAAATTGTAATCATTATTGAAACATTAATTCAACATTGATATTTTTTTATCGATTAATTAACCTTTCTAATACTATTTTTTTAAATAAAATTTCTAAATACATTTAATTTTTAAATATAAAAAAGACCATATCTAAAGATACTTTTATATCTTAGATATAGTCTTCTTTTTAGCTACTTAACTTTAGCTTCTATTAATGCAGCTAATTCTGTTGCTAATTTATCTATTTCGCTTTGATTTTCCCCTTCTAACATAACCCTAACTAATGGTTCTGTTCCTGAAGGTCTTATAAGAACTCTTCCTTTACCTTCTAGTAAAGCTTCTATCTTAGCTATTTCTGATTTGATTTCCTCGTCAACTTCGTGAATATTTTTCATATTGTTAGGAACTTTAGCATTTATTAAAACTTGTGGTAATACTTTCATTACTTTTGCAAGCTCTGATAAAGATGTTCCTGTTTGTTTAACTATATTTGCTATTTGTAAAGATGTAGCAAGCCCATCTCCTGTTGAGTTGTGACCTAATAGTATGATGTGTCCTGATTGCTCTCCACCTAACATATACTCATTCTCAACCATATTTTCTAAAACATATCTATCTCCAACTGCTGTAATTTCAGTTTTAATTCCTTCTCTTTCACAAGCAAGCATTAAACCAAGATTACTCATAACTGTTACAACTAGAGTATTATCCTTTAATTGTCCTCTTTCTTTTAGGAACTTAGCTGTAATAGTCATTAAGAAATCACCATCTACTAAATTACCATTTTCATCAACTGCTAAACATCTATCTGCATCTCCATCGTACGCAAATCCTAAATCACAGTTATGTTCTTTTACAAACTTCATTAAATCTTCTGGGTGAGTTGATCCACATTTTTCATTGATGTTAATTCCATCTGGTTTATTGTGTATAACCATAACCTGTGCACCAAGTTCTTCAAATGTTTTTTCAGCAACTGAATAAGCTGCTCCATTAGCACAATCTAAAGCTATTTTTAGCCCTTCTAAATGACCATCTACTATTCTCTTTGAATATTCAATATATAAATCATTTGCATTGTGATCTTTTGTTTCTCTACCAATTCCAGCACCTATTGGTGAAGGTACTCCTTTGAATCCTGTTTCAATAACATGTTGTATCTTATCTTCTAACTCATCAGATAATTTATATCCTTGTGAATTAAAGAATTTAATTCCGTTATACTCTACAGGGTTATGTGATGCTGATATCATAACTCCAGCATCCGCATTATATTCTCTTGTTAGATGAGCAACTGCTGGTGTAGGAATAACTCCTATAACTATTGCTTCTGCTCCAACTGATAAAATTCCTGCTACTAATGCTGATTCAAGCATATCACCTGATATTCTAGTATCTTTAGCTACTAATATTTTAGGCTTATGTGTACCTTTTGTTAAAACATAAGCACCTGCTCTCCCTAAATCATAGGCTAATTCTGATGTAAGCTCAGTATTTGCAATACCTCTAACTCCATCTGTGCCAAATAATCTTCCCATTTGTGTCACCTCTATCAATTTCTTCTTAATTATATTATATTCTTATAATTTTATTTTTCTATTTGCTTATCGTAATTATTCAAAAAATTTTTCAAATAACTTATATGTACCACAAATATGAAAAACTCATACTTTTTTTGTATAACCTTTTCACACTAGTCGCTTAGATTTAAATATAAACTATTAGAAATTTATTGTCAATTCTATGTATACTCTAATATTTTTTTACATATAAAGGTATTGTGAAGTTAATTATTAACTTTTAAGAAAATTTAATTTAAATTTATTATATATTAGAAAGTATTTACATATAAATCATAAGTAAAGTGATATTTTTTCAAATAATATTATATTAATATCACTTTGTAGTAGACATAAATTTTTCAGACATTTAGAATAGTATTATAAGCGTAATTCGAAAGGGGATTTAAAAATGAAAATTAAAGAGTTCAAGAAATACATAAAAGAAAATGGTCAAAACTCAAATAATGCCTTCGCTAATGAATTAGAGCAATTTGAAAAAGAAAATGTAGTTAAAAGAAGATCTATAATTGAAGAGATTGTTGCTTTAGCTAACACAGCTGAAAATTGGAAAGAGGCAAATGCTAAATTTTATGGTTTACTTGAGAAATTCAAAAATACACCATGCTCTGATATAGACGAGCTACCAAAACTTGATGAAGAACTAAATAATGCTAGAAAAGCATTTTACGATAAAAGACAAGAATTCTATGACAAAGCAAGCGAAAGATTTGAAGAAAACGCTGCTAGAAAAGCTGATATAATAGCTAAACTAACAGAAATTAAATATTCATCTGATGCAATTAAAGAAGTTGATGAAACTATTAATGAATTGACAAAAGAATTCTTTGAAATAAAATTTGCTGGAGACAGACAACAAGAATTATTCACTCAATTCAATGCTATAAGAAATGAATTAAGAGAAGGTAGAAAAACTTCTGTTGAATCATTAAAAGATGTATATGTTGAAAAAAGAGCTAAAAAGAAAGAAATTATTGCAAAACTTGCTGCACTAGTTGAAAATGAAAACTGGAAAAATGCTACTGTTCAATTTAATGAATTAACAGAAGAGTTTAAATCTATAGGATTCTCTGGTAAAGAAGAAAACGATGAAATATCAGCTACTTATAAAGAAGCTAAAGATAACTTCTTTAAAGCTAGACAAGTATTCTTTGATGAAATGAAAGCTAACTACGAAGTTAATATAGAAAAAAGAAAAGAGCTTACAGCTAAAGTTAAAGAACTTTATGTAAATGAGAACTGGAAAAATGCTTCTAGTGTAGTTAAAGAAATCAGCGATGAGTTCTTCCAAATAGGTTATTGTGGACATGATATAAATGAAGCATTAATTAATGAATTTAAAGAAGTTAGAGATGGTTTCTATGCACTAAGACAAGAATATTTTGATAATATGAAAAATGCTAGAAATGAAAAACAATTAGAGTTTTTAACAACTCTTGCTAAAAACAAAGAAGACTTCATAGTAAAACTTAGAGGATTTATTAGCAATGATAATGATAAGTTAGAAGACTTTAAACAAAGATTATTATCTGTAAGACCTGGTGATAAAGCTGAAGAAATAATAGCTAACTACCAAAGAATTATAGAGGATATTAAAACTAGAATAGCTGATAACAAAACTAAACTTAAAGTAGTTCAAGACGAACTTTTCCAAGTTAAAAAACAAATAAGTGAAATAAATTAAAAAAGGAGCTTAATGCTCCTTTTTTTTATAAACCTTTTATTGTAAAAGTACTACCTTTATTAGCTTCACTATTAACAAATATTTTTGCTCCGTGAGCTTCAACTATACTTTTTGTAATTGTTAGACCAATACCAGAACCACCAGTTGCTCTTGCACGAGATTCATCAGTTCTATATAACCGCTCAAAAATATACGGAATATGTTGCCTTGCAATCCCTATTCCCTCATCTCGAATAGAAACCTGAACCTGATTATTTACTTTTTCAACTGCTATTTCTATTACTCCTCCAATATCAGAATATCTAATTGCATTACTTATAAGATTTATAAATGCTTGAGCTATTCTATTTTTATCTACATTAGCAATTAGATTTTCTCCTTTTACTGTTACAAATAAATCTTTTTCTAATATTTGTGGTCTAAAACTTTCAACATTGCTTTGAATTAAATTTTTTATATCAACATCTGTTCTATTTAATACTATAGCTTTTTCATCATAGGAACATAGCTGTCTTAAGTCTAAGACTATTTGAGATAATCTTTCAACCTCTTCCTTAATACTTTCTAATCTTGCAGGATTAGCTTCCCATACCCCATCTATAATCGCCTCTAAATGCGATTGAACATTTGTTATAGGAGTCTTAAGTTCATGTGCTATATCACTAGTTAATTGCTTTCTTACCCTATCTTGCCTACGTAAATCACTGCTTAATTTATTTATAGTATCAGTTAAACTTCTTATTTCTTTTATGTTTGTTTCTATTACAATATCTTCATTAAGATTTCCATTTAATATATCCTTTGCCTTAGTTTCTATATAACTAATCGGTGTAGTTATTGACTTAGATAATAAAATTCCTAAAATAACAAAAGATAATAATAACATTACGCCTACTAATGCAATTATTTCTGCAACTATATCTAAAAATTCACTGTGATTTTGCATTGCAAATTGTCCACTATAGACTCCTTGAGTTATATAAACTCTAAATGCATCATCAAAGCACCATTTAAATATAACAAGACTTATAAATATAATTATTACGCCTAAAATAATAGCTGGAAATAACATTATGTATCTTAAGCTTTTAGTTTTTTTGTCCTTCAAATCTATATCCCACCCCGTATACAGTGACTATATATTTTGGCTTCTTACTATCTTCTTCTATTTTACTTCTTAGATTTTTAACATGAGTATCTATTACTCTATCATAACTATCATTTTCATCACCAAGAGCTAATAATAATAGCTGTTCTCTACTATAAACTCTTTTAGGATTTTTAGCTAAGTTTAATAATATTTTATATTCTGTAGCTGTCAACATAACTGGTTTATCTTTTATAAACACTTCATGACTCTTACTTTTAATAACAAGTTCATCATCATTAAATCTTAAAACTTCTTTCTCTGCACATTTTTCCGTTCTTTTAAGTACAGCCTTTACTCTTACAACAACTTCTTTTGCACAGAAAGGTTTTGCTATATAATCATCTGCTCCAACCTCAAATCCTTTAATTCTATCCTGCGCATCATTTTTAGCAGAAACCATAATTATAGGAACATCGCTTTTTTCTCTAATTTTTTTGCAAACCTCTACTCCATTCATATCAGGAAGCATTAAATCTAATAGTATTAAACTAAACTTATTTTCCTCAAATAATTTCAAGGCATCTAAACCATTATTTGCTGTCATAACTTTAAAGTTATCTTTTGTTAAATATGCTTCTAATACTTCTACTATTTTTACTTCATCATCTACAATTAATACACTTATTTCCCTCACCTCTTTTAGTTTTTTAAACTCTTAGGTTTTTCACATCTAATATATTTAATTATTGCTATTATCTAAAAACATTATTTTAAAAAATTCTTACAAGTCCTATTATAATATTTCAATAAAAATTTTACAAAATAAATATTAACAAATAAATATTATTGATTATTTTTCAGTATTAAAAAGTCTTTTTCATAGTATGCATAATTACCATAAAATTATAAAAAAAAGGAGTTTTATTACATAAACTCCCTTTCTATAATCAAAAACTTTATTCCTTATGCTCTAATCTATCAAGTACAGTAATATAACCTTCACTTCCATAATTAAGTGACCTATTAACTCTACTTATAGTCGCAGTTGATGCCCCTGTAATTTCAGCTATTTCTATGTATGTTTTCTTTTCTTTTAACATTTTAGCAACTTGAAATCTTTGAGCTAGTGCTTTTATTTCTGTAATTGTTGAAACATCTTCAAAAAATCTATAACACTCTTCTTCCGTTTTAAGTTCTAGAATCCCTTTAAAAAAATAATCTAGTTCATTGCATTTTAATTTAGATTTAAACTCATCCATAAAATTCTCTCCCTTTTTATATGTCTAACTAAAATAAAATTTCATTACTTTATCATAATAAAGCATTTTTCTATAAAAGTGAAGTAGCATTTACATACTACTCACTCATTTCTTGTATATATTTTATTTTATCATAGACCTTTCTTGTCGGGGCAAGCCAAATTTCTCCTGAGCCTATATAGGACTTAAATCTTCTACTATTTCTTTTACGTATATTTCCTCTTATTAAAATCACATCATCTGAGAAAATATTTAATTTATCATTATTTATTCCACAGCGAACTACTTCTCTCTCGGATACAGGTAATTCAATTATTACTATACCACTACCATTTAACAAAAGTTCATCTTCACCTTCATAATAAACTCCTACATCTCCATCACAAGCCCAAAAGCTATCTTCTTTAATGACTATTTCTTCATCCTCTAATTCAATAAATATAAAGTCATTAAAAGATAAATCCATTACTATTTCACCATTACCAGTATAACTTGGATAAATATCTTCCTCACATTCATCTATATTAGAGAAAATCATTGGTCTAAAACTATCGTCATCATTAATTTCATCTATATTTCCTTTTATATATAAAAGTTTATCTGCCTTTACTTTAACTACACTGTCCATTAATATTATTCTTACTTGCTTTAACTTATTCTTAATAGAAACTATTGTGTCATTAACCTTTCTATCATCTATGCCATCTAGTTCATCATAAGCCATAAGTCTAAAAAATGATTCTCTTTTTAGCTCTCTGAGCACTTTTAACTTATCCTTCAAACTAAATGATGTTTTCACATAACCTCGCTCCTCTCACCTTACTTCTTTATGCTATTTAAATTCTATATTATTATTTAAAATTCCTTCTAACAAATACCCCTTATAAAAAATTATCTTCCATAAGTGTCATTTAATTCTCTTATCTTAGTTGCAAGTTCTTTCGTTAAAGAACCCTTTTTTATTCTCCAAGTCCAATTACCACCAACTGTTGATGGTCTATTCATTCTAGCTTCTGAGCCATTGCCTAGAAAATCTTGAATTTGTGCAATTGCTATTTTAGCTGTGCTACTCCAAGCAAGTCTAATTACTTCCCAGTTCACTTTATCTTTTTCAGTAAACTTTGTATACTTTCTAAAATACTCTTTTTCATAATCAGCTATTTCTTTTTCATACCACCCAACTACTGTATTACTATCATGAGTTGATGTATATACTAATAAATCTTCATTATAATTATGTGGTAAATGGTCATTAGTAGCACCACTTCCAAACGCAAATTGCAAAACTTTCATTCCAGCAAAACCAGTTTTTCTTTTAAGGTCAATAACTTCTTGTGTTATAACCCCTAAATCTTCTGCTATTAAATTTACATTACCTAAAACTGTTTTTATCCTTTCAAATAACTTATAATCTGGCCCCTTTACCCATTGTCCATTAATCGCAGTTTTTTCTCCTCCTTCAACTTCCCAATATGATTCAAATCCTCTAAAATGGTCTATTCTTAAAACATCATACATTTTAAGACTACTACTTATTCTTTCTATCCACCATCTATAGTCCTCTTGCTTCATAGTATCCCAATCGTATATTGGATTCCCCCATAGTTGCCCAGTATCTGAAAATGCATCTGGTGGACATCCTGCCTGTTTTAATAAATTTAAATTTTCATCAAGTTTAAATAATTCTGGGTTACTCCAAACATCAGCACTATCTTCTGCTACATAAATTGGCATGTCCCCAATTATTTTTATATTTAAATCATTGACATAATTTTTTAAATTATTCCATTGTTTAAAAAATTGATATTGAATAAAAACTTGAAAATTAATTTCATCTTCTAATTCCTTACTAATTTCTTCTAAAGCTACAGAATTTCTAAATTTATATTCTGCATCCCAACTCTCCCAAGAAATATTATTAAACTTATTTTTGATAGCAATATATAATGAATAATCATGTAACCACCCTATATGTTCTAACATAAACTCATGTAACTTAAGCTCTAAATCATCCTTACCATTTTCATAAGCAATTCTAAGTACCTTATATTTATTTTTGTATATCTTAGCATAATCTATGACTTCTTCATTATTTCCAAAATCAAACATAGCATAATCACTAAGTTCTAATAATCCATCTTCTCTTAATAGATCAAAATCTATAAAATATGGATTTCCAGCAAAAGCTGAAAAGCTTTGATATGGTGAATCACCATAAGAAGTTTGTCCAAGCGGTAGTATTTGCCAATACTTTATTTTAGAATCACTTAAAAAATCTGCAAATTTATAAGCTTCTTCACCTAAAGTCCCTATTCCATAATCACTACTTAATGATGATATGTGCATTATTACACCATTGCTTCTTTCCATAAATAGTTCCCCCTTTACATTATTAATATAAATATATGAATTAATCGCAAAAAAAAGAAAGGAAAAAGCTAATTCTAAACTTTTTCCTCATTATTAAAAATTACTTTAATATTGCTTTAATTTCATTTCCAATTAAACTATCAATATTATCTATTAACTCTTTAATTTCCTCGAATTCTTCTTTACTTTTTCCAGTCTCAAATAATGCTAAAGACTTTCCTGTGCAACAATTTCTTATGAGAGTATATACTTTTACATCCATCTGCATATTTTTAAAATTTTCATATGTTAAATTTCTTTTATCTATATTAACTATAAAATCCCTTATCCCATTATTAACTTTAATATCTATCCCCGTAAATCTTTTAGCTATAATTTTAGCATATTCAACTTTCACTTTTATTTCCCCCTTTCAAATATTAAATATATTACATAGCTTAATCTATCTATTTATAATATTTTACTTATATGAATAATGTAATAATTCATGAGCTTTACAGTCTCCTTTTTTCCCTATAAAATTTTCATAAAAATCTTTAATCTCTATATTTTCATCTGACCTTCTTATCATTGAATCTGAATCTTGTTTTTGAAGTACACTTCTCCTTAAAGTTTTTACATCTATAGAACTTCTCATTTCTGCTGAAATATGTGGTTGTCCTCCACCATTAACACATCCTCCATCACAAGCCATAACCTCTATAAAATCATATTCTTTAAGTTTCACTTTATTCTCTAAAAACTTTGCTACATTAGCTATTCCATGAATCACAGCTACCTTAACCTCTTTATCTGCAAATTTCACAACAGCTTCCTTGATATTTTCAAGCCCTCTAAATTCTTTATACTCTAACTTTACAGACTCTACTCCTTTTAAATGCTGTGCTGTTCGAAGTGTCGCTTCCATGACACCTCCTGTACTTCCAAATAAAACCCCAGCACCTGAATATCTCCCCATAAGCTTATCAGCATTACTATCTTCTAGCTCTGAAAATTTAATCTTTTTAGCCTTAAAAAGAGTTGCTAACTCTCGAGTTGTTATAACAGCATCTATTTCTCTATTACCTGCAAATTCAAAATCTTCTTTATCTGCTTCATACTTTTTAGATGTACATGGCATTACCGTAACAGTAAAAATATTTTTAGGATTTAAATTTTCTACCTGTGGATAATAACTTTTACTTGCAATTCCAAATATTTGTTGTGGCGATTTTGCTGTGGATAAATTTCTTTTCAAACCCTGTTCAAAATTTTCTACATATCTAATCCACGAAGGACAGCATGAAGTAAACATTGGTAAATTTATATTATTATCTAATCTATGAATAAATTCTCTTGCTTCTTCCATGACGGTCATATCTGCTCCAAAATTTATATCAAATACTTTTTCAAAACCTAATAATTTTAAAGCTGTATATAACCTTCCTGTAACATCAGTTCCATATGGCATTTTAAATAATTCTCCAATAGAACTTCTTACTGCTGGTGCCATTGCTACTATAACATGTTTATCCTCATCTTCTAGTGCACACTTAACTCTATCAATGTGTGACTTCTCCTTCAAAGCATCTACAGGACATGCTATTACACATTGACCACATAATACACAATCAGTATCATCAAAACATTTTAAATCCTGTGCACCTACTCTTCTTACTCCATCTATTTTGTGGAACTTTATAGCATTAAGTTTTGTATTCTTCCTACAAGCTGCAACACATCTTCCACATACAATACATTTACTTCTATCAAAGCTTAATGCTTTACTTCTATCATCTATATAATCATTTTTATTTTCAACTTTAAAAACTTTTTTAGCCTTTGCTTTTGTTTTTATAACTAACTTTAAAAACTCACAATTTTCTCTTCTACCACACGGCCCACATTTAAACTCATGTTTGCTAAGTAATTCTGATATGACATTTTGTCTTTCTTTTATTACTTTTTCAGAATTTGTTAAAATTTTCATATTAGGTTTAACCTTCATAGCACAAGCTCTAGCTAACTTATCTTGCCCTTCAACTTCAACTAAACACACTCCACATTGCCCTATATTAGAACAGTCTTTTAAATAACAAAGAGTTGGTATATCTATATTATTTTTTCTTGCCACATCTAAGACAGTCTCTTTTTCTTCAAATTCTAGTTTTTTATCATCTATAAGCACAAAATTCATTATATCCCTCCACTTTAAAGTAATATTGTCTTTTAATATGTTAAATTTTTAACTATCTTTAACTTATTAAAAAGGTATTCTCTAAAATAGAGTAAATACCTTTTTATCTTTCTAAATTAGTTTAAGCATATATTTTAGCTTCTTCTTCGCCATTTAAGACTCTTAATGCACCTTCTGCAAGAGCAAGCATTTCATCTTCCCCTCCATAAACAGTAATTGGTGCAATCCATCCTGCTTTAGCTTTTATATCATTAACAACAACCTCACTGTAAGCAATTCCTCCAGTTAAAATTATTGAGTCAACTTTACCACTTAGTACAACAGCTTTCTCTCCTATAGCATTACTAACTTGATATATAAATGCATCATATAACAATTTGGCAGTTTGGTCACCTTCAGCTATTCTAGCTTGTACTTCTCTTTGGTCATTTAAACCAAGATATGCAACGTAACCACCTTTTCCAACAATCTTACTATAAAGTTCTTTTTCTGAATATTGTCCACTAAAGCAAAGCTTAATTAAATCTCCAACAGGAACAGCTCCAGCTCTTTCTGGTGAAAATGGACCATCTCCATCTAATGCATTATTAACATCTACCACTTTTCCATTTTTATGAGCTCCAACTGAAACTCCTCCACCCATATGAACAACAACTAAGCTTAATTCATTATAATCTTTATCATTTTCAAAAGCATATCTTTTTGCAACTGCTTTTTGATTTAAAGCATGAAACTTACTCTTTCTTGGAATTTCTGGACAGCCTGATACTCTTGCAACGGCTGATAATTCATCAACAACAACAGGGTCTACTATAAAAGCTCTCCCTTTTACTGAATCTGCAATATCTCTAGCAAGTATTCCCCCAAGATTAGATGCATGTGGTCCTTGAACTCCTATTCTCAAATCTTCTACCATTGAAGAATTAACTTCATAAGTTCCTCCCTCTATAGGTTTTAACATACCACCTCTACCTACAACAGCATCAAGTGTAGTTATATCAAAATTATTCTTTGCAATTACATCTAAAATAAGACCTTTTCTAAATTCTAATTGATCTGGAATCGTAGCATATTTTTGAATTTCCTGTGTTTGATGTCTTAAAGTTTCTTCAAACAGCTCCTTATTATCCTCAAATACAGCAATCTTTGTAGACGTAGACCCTGGATTAATAACTAATAATTTAAACCCCATATTTTATTTTCCCCCTAAATAAACTCTCAATTATCCTATTATCTTTTTGATGAAACAAGCGCAGCAATTGCTATTGAATTAACTTTTACTTCAAAACTATCTGATCTTGAAGTAAGAATAACCGGTGCAGATGTTCCAACTAATAGTCCACCATTTCTTGTTGGTGAAAGCATTGTAAGTGTTTTATACATAACATTAGCAGTTTCTATATTAGGTAATAAAAGAATATCAGCTTTTCCTGCAACTTCGCCTCTTACGCCTTTATGTTCTGCCGCTTCTTCTGAAATAGCATTATCTAACGCAAAAGGTCCATCAACTAAACATCCTTTAATTTGTCCTCTATCACTCATTTTTGCAAGTAAAGCAGCATCTATAGTAGCTGGCATATCTTGGTTCACAACTTCAACAGCACATATAGCTGCAACTTTTGGGAAATCTATTCCACAAGCTTTTGCAACATTTACTGAATTATTTATAATTTGCACTTTAGCCTTTAAGTCTGGATACGTATTAAAAGCTGCATCTGTTAAAAATAATAATCTATCATAACCCTGTATATCAAAAACAGATACATGAGACATAAGCTTTCCAGTTCTAAGTCCAACTTCCTTATTAAGTACACTTCTTAAAAATGTAGCTGTATCAACCAAACCTTTCATAACCATATCAGCTTCACCTGCCGATACAAGTCTTACAGCCTCTAAAGTAGCTTTTGCAATATTTAGCTCATTAATTATTCTAAAATCTGATAAATCAAAATCTAACTGACTAGCTAGTCTTTTTATTTCTACTTCATTTCCTACAAGAATTCCATCAACCATCCCAAGTCTGTTGGCTTCTTTTAAAGCTTCTAACACAGGCTTATCTTGTGCAACTGCAACTGATACTGTTTTCTTTCCTACTTCCTTTAATTTAGCAAATAAATCATTAAAATTTTTACTCATCTTCGCACCTCTCAAAATATATAACAAAAATCTATTTCTAGATTCATTTCAAATTTATACCAATTATAATTTTATCAAACTTAAACTTTTTTAGCAAATTATTACAGTTATTTTTTTATCAATCTTTTCAAATATTTATACTAAATTTTATCCGATATGAAGTTTATTAATTTTTTAAATAATATTTTTTATTTATATCATTTACATTTCAATAAAATACATATATTATGAAATCATTTACATAACATTGAATTAATGAAATTTTAGGTAATTGAACACAATTTTCTTATTATACATTTCATATTATAATAAATTTGAGATTTTAATATCTAACTTATAAAACATACTATACAATTATATAAACAAATTTAAATTTTTTTAGCTTAAAACATTTTAAGCTAACCCCGATAACTTTGCACAATGTTTAAATTTCTTACTCCTAATGTTTATATAAGGTGTATCATCATAACCCAATAGTAGTACATAATGTATAGCTTCACTGAAACTATATTTTAGTACATAAGATAAGTTTTTAAAAAATCTTAAAAAGAGAGATACCATACTGGTATCTCTCTTTAGTTTATTCTATATTAACGGTGCATATTTTTCTATAATCTGTTCTGCTACTTTTATTCCGTCTACTGCTGCTGATATTATTCCACCAGCAAATCCAGCACCTTCACCAGCTGGATACATTCCTTTTAATGTTTCACTTTGTAACCTTTCATCTCTTTTTAAAGTTACAGGTGCAGATGTTCTTGTTTCAACTCCTGTTAAAACACTATCTCTATGACCAAATCCATTTATTTTTTTATCAAAATCAGGAATAGCCATTTTTATAGCTTGAATAACATACTCTGGTAAACATTCTCTTAAGTCTCTAAATACATAATTAGGTGCGACTGATGGTATTACACTTCTTAATTCAGTAGTAACTTTATCTTCTAAAAAGTCCCCTAATAATTGAACTGGTATTTTATAATTAGAACCACCTAATTTATATGCAAGCTCTTCATACTTTCTTTGGAAAGCCATACCTGCTAATGGATGTGTATCACCATAGTCCTCTGGCCCAACAGTTACAACTAATGCTGAATTTGCATTAACTTTATCTCTAGCATGATAACTCATACCATTAACGCATAATCTTCCCTGTTCTGATGATGCACCAACAACTACTCCACCAGGGCACATACAGAATGAATAAACTGCTCTTCCAAGTTCTCTGCATTGATATGCAAGTCTATATTCAGCTGCTCCAAGTCTTGGATGACAAGCACACTCACCATATTGATTTTCATTTATAGCCTGTTGTGGATGCTCAATTCTAACGCCTATTGCAAAAGGCTTTGCTGTCATTTCTACATTATTTTTATATAACATTTCGTAAGTATCTCTTGAACTATGCCCAATTGCAAAAATAACATCACTAGCTGGAATCTCTTTTCCATTTACCACTACTGCTTTAACCTTATCATCTTGAACAATTACATCTTCTACTCTTGCACTAAAATGTACCTCTCCTCCAAGACTTTTAATTTCTTCTCGTATATTTTTTACTACACCTTTTAATATATCTGTACCAACATGTGGCTTCGCTTTATATATTATGTCATCTGGTGCACCATGTTTAACAAGTGCGTGCAAGACAAAATCACATCTGTTATCTTTTATTCTAGTTGTAAGTTTTCCATCAGAGAAAGTCCCTGCTCCACCTTCTCCAAATTGGACATTAGATTCACTATCTAAAACTCCAGTTTCCCAAAACTTATCAACAGTTTTAGTTCTATTATCTACATCTTCTCCTCGTTCAAAAACAAGTGGTTTATAACCTTTTCTTGCAAGTAATAATGCTGCAAATATTCCTGCTGGGCCCATACCTACAACCACTGGTCTATGCTCTAATACTTCTTCACCGCTCTCAATATCTGGATTGTATCCAGCTTTTTCAATCATTACATCTTTATCTTTTAATTTTGTAACAAACTTTTCTTCGTTTGGCATATCTATATTTATTGCATATGTAAACTTTAATTCATTCTTCTTTCTAGCATCTAAAGATTCTTTTATAATCTTAAAATCTTTAACTGCTTTTTCTGAAACTCTTAATTTTTTAGCTAACTTTTTAACTAATAAATCTTTAGAGTCATCTATACTTAATGTTAAGTTATTTACTCTTATAGTCACGCTCAGTCCTCCTAAAAATTCTATTATATAGCTATTTATTATTATAGCATCTTTTATGAACATATAATAAGAATATCCTTAGAAATAGTTTTCTAAGGATATTCTTGTAAGTTAAGCACTTGTGCTTTTATTTGTTGGATTATTTTTATTTGTATTCTTCTCTGAACTTGTGCTACTATGCGTAGTTGTTGTTTCTTTACTTTTATCAGGAGTCGTTGTATTTGGTGTTGTGGTCTCTGGTTTAGTAGTATTACCATTACTATTACTATTTCCACTATTACCATTATTATTTTGCCCATTGCTACTACTTCCTCCCTCTGTTGGAGGTGGAGTTGGTGTAGGAGTTGTTAGCTTAGAAACTTCAACATTCATACTTGCAGGATTTGCTGTAGCTGTTACGCCACTTGGTAGCCCACTTATTACTAGTGGTGCACTTCCTGTAGCTGTTAGCTTAGAAACATTTGCCTGTACTGAAATATTAGAAGTATTTAAACTATCTAGCGCAGCAGCTAAACCACTAAAGGTTATTTCTGCTGTAGCATTATTCAACGTATATTGATACCCTGATTGTTCCCCTGTTATAGTAACTGGTAAAGAAACTTGTTTAGTTGTTGTTATATTTTCTACCTCTATATTAACATCTAAAGAATCTTTTCCTGATATATTTACAGTACCTTTTGGTAAAACAATATTTACAGGAATTGTTGTGCTCTGTGTTATTTTTGACAAATCTATAGGTGTAGTTGCTAATGAAGCTACATTAGCTTGATCAGCACCAGCAATATCAACACCCTGTATACTTTGAGTCATACCTTTTAATTTTAAATTACTTGGTAAAGTCCCTATTGTACTAATTTTTATCGGAACATATTTACCTTGTTGAATATTAATAGCTACACTCGCTGTACTTGGGCTAACAGTAACTCCTTCTACCTCTTGCCCTTGTGCATTAACAGGAATTATTGGCAAGTTCAATACTGTAGATTGTTTCACATTATCAACCTGTCCCCTAACAACCAATTTACTTACCTGATTAACTAAACTTTCAGCCCCTTCTATACTTGCAGTCTGCGGGCTTATTTTTTGATTTTGTAAAAGGGTTCCTGGTGAATTTTTAACATTGATTTCAGAAGAAACATTTATACTTTTCTTCTCAAGATTTTCTAAATTAATCTCAACTCTCGGATATGTATTTTTTATACTTACACCACTAGGTTGATTTAAAATAGAAACTGGAATATTATTTTCTCCTGGCTTTAAACCATAAGAAATCAAATCTGTTACCACTCTAAATTGACTTTTATTTATAGAATAAACTTCAGCTGCTGGACCTGAAATAGTAAGACTAACATTTGGATTCTGATTAGGAGCAAGTGCTAAACCATACTGTGCAAGCATCTGTGGATTTACTATCTCTACCGGAATATCATTAATCACTCTTTCCCTAACGGGATTTTCTATATTATTAATATAGAGCCATAAACCAAAAGAAAGTAAAACACATATAACTTTTATTAATATTTCCTTATTTTTAACTTTCTTAGCCATACTTTTACCCTACCTTTAATTGATTTATCATCCCTGTCTCTTCTACCTCTTAAAATTTTAAGAAGTATATTTTTAAGTTTAGCTCCATCATAATTCTTAGTTAATCTCCCCTTAACAGCAAGAGATATTCCCCCTGTTTCCTCTGAAACTATAATTAAAAGAGCATCAGAAACTTCTGATAATCCAATAGCAGCTCTATGTCTAGTTCCTAGTAATTTGCTTATATTAGGATTACTACTTAAAGGAAGTACACAACTAGCTGCAACTATTCTATCATAACTGATAATCATAGCTCCATCATGTAACGGCGTATTTTTAACAAATATGTTTTCAATAAGCGAATCACTAACTGCTGCATCAACATAAGTACCCGTTTTAATATACTCATCTAATCCAGTTTTCTGTTCAATAGCAATTAAAGCTCCTGTTTTTTCAGCTGCCATATTTATAACAGCTTCAACAATTTCATCAACTACTCTTTCTAATTCTTCATCATTATCAACAATATGTAAATCATTGAACGTGCTACTTCCTATGTGCTCTAAAGCTTTTCTTATTTCTGGTTGGAAAATAATAACCATAGAAAGAAGTCCTATTGTAAGTGTCTTTGTCAGAATGAAATTTAGCATATTCAATCTCAAAAAGTGACTTATAGGAATCAATAAAAATATAAGCAAAATACCTTTTAAAAGTTGTTCTGCCCTTGTTTCCTGAATGAGCTTATACCCCTTATAAAAGATAAATGCAACAACAAGTATATCTATGACTGCTGATATAGACATACTATTTTTTAAACTAGTAATTATAAATTGTATATCCTGCATTATCTCACCTCTTTACAGTCTTATTACAATTATACACCAAAAATAGAGCTAAAAATATAAGATAATATTCTTATTTACATAATTTAATGTACTTATCTTCTCATTGCTTTCATATATTTAAATAAATCAAATTTCTTTTATGTAAATCTATCTTAAATTTACAAAATTCAAAAATTTAAAACACCTAAAATAGCAAGGAGGAATATCATGGATAACAATAATCCTAATAAGGATACTATCGAAAAAAAAGCTTTACCTAAGTATTTAATAATTATATTTTCTATCGTAGTTCTATCTTTATTTTCAATTTTAACTATAAACTTAATAAGTCCTAATGGATTAAAACAACTTATAACTATAACTGAAAATATAAATAATATAAATAATACTTCTAAAACAAAAGAGTTTTCTTCAACTGATTATATAAATCACTTTACTCAAAACATAGAAAATTTAAATAAACTCTCTAATGATGTTAAAAACATCGAAGACTCTAATGAAATTAAAGATCTTAAAATTTATTTATTATCATGTATAAATAAAAATATAGAGTTTTATGATAACATAATTTATTTTCTCAAAAATATCGAAAGTGATTCATTATTAGAAAATAACAGTAAAATATCGAAAACAAAATCAGAACTTGAGAAACTTTTTATTGGAGGTTATAAAAATAATCTTCCATTCAAACTTGATTATCAGAATAATAGTATTCTTTCCCATTCTCTCTCATATATAAATGAAATTATAAAAATAAATCGTGATAAAAATATTATTTCTAGTCAAAAAATGAGCTTTAGCACTGCTACAGATTTAATTTTCACCCAAATGTTAGCTCTTAATGAAGATTTATTTTTCATCATAGATTTAGTAAAAGAGGATGGAAGAACTTTAGCACCTGTATTAAATACGGTAAATGAAAACATGGAAACTTTTAAAGGATTAAAAAGTGATTTATATTCATTATCTATTCCTCACGGTTCTGAAGATATGTTTACGTCACTTCAAAAAATCTTTGATTTATATGATGACTATATAAATTTAATGAGAGAATTTCTAATACATGAAATAAATAAAACAGCTGATGAGAGTTATTATAAAAATGCTAAAAAAGCTTATAACCTTCTAAATAAAGAAATTTTAGAATATGAAAAACTATTAAAAAAATCTCAAGAATAATAATCTTAACATTCTTAATGTATTAAAACTTTCTTTTTGGTTAAAATACACAAGGTACGGAGTTACAATAAGGAGGTTTTTATGAAAAAAAATTATTTTTTTAGTTTTTTATTAACCTGTAGCTTAATATTAATCACTAATTTAATTAGCATAAACGCTAATGCACAAAAAATACCTAACAATAAAATTGCTAATAACGACCACAATATAAATGAAATTTATCCAATTGTGTATAATGACTCAAATTATGCAGAACCAGTAAATCTTGCTAAAGATTTATATTTAGAAAACGAACCATCAATACAAGTTTTTAAAAGTAAAGATGTAACTCTCCATATCAATAATGAAGAATTAGAGCTTATGGCAAAAGTTGTTCATGCTGAAAGCAAGGGGGAACCATATAAAGGTAAAGTTGCCGTAGCTTCTGTTATATTAAACAGAGTTTTAGACCCAAACTTCCCTAATTCAATTTCTGGAGTAATTACACAAAAAAATGCGTTTTCTTGTGTTCGTAATGGAAAAATAGATGCTGTGCCAAATAGTGATAGCTACAAAGCAGTTCTAGATGCTATAAAAGGAAATGATCCAACAAACAAGGCATTATATTTTTATAACCCTGATATAGCAACTTGTAACTGGATGCATGGGATTCAAAAAAGAAATGTACAAAGTATAGGACATCATGTTTTCTTTGAAGTATAAATAATAATTTATTCTTTTAAAAAATCTTATACAAAAAAACAGCTATAGAATTTTAAATTCTATAGCTGTTTTTTTACTTTTCTTGAGCTAGTGAAGCCAAATAAGATGCTGCACTTAGAGAAGCTATATTTCCTTCTCCAGCTGCTTTGATATATTGATATGGTTTACCAACACAATCTCCTGCTGCAAAACATCCTGCTATACTAGTTTTCATTGTTCTATCAACATCTATATGCCCATCAACTATTTTTAGCCCTGGAACAAGCTGTCCTGGTGATATAGAATCTTTTAATAAAAAGATTCCATCAGTATCAATTTCTTGTCCTTTTAATACTAATTTATTAGCTTTAAAAGCACCTTGTATTTCAACTGGTCTATCATTAATAATTTCTATCTTATCATTACCTTGATATTCTGTTTTATACATAGGTATATAATAAACTTTTGATGCTAATTCAGATACATAATCTGTTTCCTCTTCAGCCTCTTTATTATACCCAATTATAGATACTATCTTATCTTTATATAAAGGTGCATCACAAGTTGCACAGTAGCCTACTCCCCTACCTAAAAATTCTTCTTCTCCAGGTATTGGTTTTGTATACTCTATTCCTGTTGCAAGTATTATAGATGTTGCTTCTATAGTTTCATTATTTGACATTAATGCAAAATAATTTCCCATTGCATATATACTATCTATTCTTTTTTCCGTGATTTCTATTCCCATATCTGCTATATGCTCTTTAAATTTTTCTCCAATTTCCTTACCGTTCATTTTTGAAAAACCTAGATAATTATTTATCTTTGGAGCTTTTTCTATTTTAGCACTTAAATTTTTATTCCCAAAAACAATAAATGATTTATTTCTTATTTTTGCATTAAGCGCTGCTGACAACCCAGCTGGGCCACTTCCTACTATGGCTATATCATATCTATCGCCCATATAAATATCCTCCTAAAAACTAAAGATATTTTGCTAATACTTCTGAAATATCTGCTTTAGGTCTAAATCCTGTGAATTTTTCTTTTAACTCACCATCTTGGAATATCATAACTGTAGGAATACTTTGAACTTGGTAATCCATTGCTACTTGACCATCTTCATCAACATTAAGTTTTGTGAAACTTATTCCTTCAACTTCTTCTGATAACTCATCAATTATAGGTCCTAACATTTTACAAGGACCACACCAAGGAGCCCAAAAATCTACTACAACTACCCCTGCTTTTTCTAAAACTTCTTCATTAAATTTTCCTTCTATATGTTTAACCATCTTTTACCTCCGTATTCCCATAAATGGGTATTCTGTTTACTAGTATTCTATCATATTATAAACATAGACTCAATTCGAGTAGAATTTTAGCTATGTAAAAATATTAAGCCTACATTTTCTAGAAACATATGTTTCTAAATAAATTTTTAATAAAATAAAAATATAGTTTTATACTAGTTATTCATATTATAAGTTTATTACTAATAATTATTTCTTACAAGCTTCTAGTATATTTTTTTAGATAATAAAATTTTTATTACTTATGGCTAAAAAATAATATTCTATTCAAAAGTCCCTTTAATAAGATTTTTACCATCTAACTTTAATACTTTGCCTAAAGCTAAAACGCCATCAATTTCTAACGTTTGTCTATCTATTATAACTAAGTCTGCATCCTTCCCAATTTCTATATTTCCCTTATCTACAAGGCCTAAAACTCTTGCTGGATTAGATGTTATAGCTTTTATCGCATCTTCAAACTCTACACCTCTTTTAATAGCATATTTAACTTCTCTAAATAAAGTATCAACCAAACCAATTCCTAAACCTTTTAAATTTCCATTTTCATCAAAGACAGGCATACTTCCATTTCCATCTGATGAAAAAGTTATATTATCAACAGATGCCCCTTTATCAATGAAATACTTTAGACCTTCTCCTGCTCTAAATTCATCTTCATCTAAAAAATCCGGATTTGAAGAAGTCGTTAAATCAACATTCCCACCTATTTTCATTAACTTTAATCCCTCTTCCATAAGCTTAGTGCTTCTATTAACGTGAGTTGGTAATAACTGATCTGCTGGGATTTCTGTTTCATTTATCATTTTAAATATATAATTCATCATCCTAGCTCCTGCACCTAAGTGAACATTTACAACTCCACTCTTACCAGCTAGAAGCCCCCCTACCCTTGCTTGTGCTACAACATCTATAAAGTCTTGATAGGTTCCCTGTGAACTTCTATGGTCTGATAATGCAATTTCTCCAACACCTATTATTTTATTTATGAGAACAATATCCTCTTTTACCGAAAAAGTAAGCATTTTTTTAATTGGAAATTCATAAGAGCCTGTATAACAATAAGCAGAAACCCCTTCTTCTTCTAAAGCAAATACTTTAGCAAGCAAAGTTCTCATATCTCTGCATACTCCATCAGTTCCAATACATCCAACAACAGTTGTTATTCCTGCATTTATAAGATTAGTTATAGATATCTCTGGTGTTCTAGTTCTAAAACTTCCTTCTCCACCACCTCCAATAATATGAACATGTGAATCAACAAATCCTGGCACTATTATTTTACCAGTTGCATCTATAAGTTCTATAGATGCAAAATTTTCAGGAATATCTATCTTTTCATATATTCCCTCAATTTTATTATTAGCTATAACTATATCCTTTACTCCTAAATATTTAGGTGCATATACAGTTGCACCTCTTATAACCTTTATCATTTGTTCCTCCTTTAGCTAATTTTCTAGAATTTTAGAAATATTAGTATTATTATAAATTGAACTTTTATATTCCTTCACTAGGCGACTAGCATATTTTTTACTTTCTTCAATATTATTTTTTTCATTTAATAAGGCTAATTTATATAAAGCTACATCCATATATCCACCTTGCTCGCTTTCTTTGTCATAATCACCTTTAATATAATCCTCATAATACTTAATAGCATTATCTGTATCATTTAAACGCTCATAACACATAGCTAGCATATACTTAGTATGTTCTTCTAAATATGTGTCTTTTGAATATGCATAAGCTTTTAATAGCATATCTTTAGCTTTTCCAAAAGACTCTGTTTTTACTAACTTTGCTGCTTGATCATAAAAATATTTTAAGCCATCTCTCCCCATTATTTCATTTGCTTCATCATATGCTACTTTGTCCTCAGCTGCTAAATTATTATAATTTATATTAGCTATAAAGCTATGTATATCACTATAATTTTTATTTTCTATTGCTATATTAAGTTTTTTAGCATCAAACTTATTATTTATATCTATATTTTCTTTATTTTCTTTTTCTTCTTTAGGCTTACTATTTACATTACTCTTATCACTTTCATTAGTATCTACAATAGTTGCTGTATTTTCTGATTTATCTTTTACCCTTTCTCCTTTATTCACTACAAAAAATCCAGCAGAAATAACTACTAATAAAGCCACTACCGCTATTATTTGTTTTTTTCCAATAGAAAAACTTGATACGCCTAATTTTTCATTACATACCTGTAAATTTTCCTTCGCTAAGGCATCATTTGAATCTTTATCTAAAACCATCAAAGCGTTATCTCTAGCTTTTTCAAATTGCCCATTTCTTGCATAACAATAACTCAAAGCATTTCGAACATTAATAACATTAAAATCGCTACTTGTACATACCTCTAAAAGTTCTATCGCCTCTTTTATTTTATTTCTTTTTATTTCTTTAAGAGCATTTAGATATCTTTCTTCATTCACACTATCTTCTTTATATGCTTTAATATAATTTTTTGCTATTTCATCATCATTAAAATCTATATTAATTTTCCAACTATGAACTGCCTTTTCACCTTGTCCCTTAATATAAAAAATCATTCCTCTAAGATTTAATGCTGCTGAATTTTTCAAATCGTGTGATATTGCTATGTCTAAATTGGCAACCGCTTTTTCCAAATTTCCTTTATGAAAATATTTAACCCCCAAGTTGTAATATTCCCTTGTAGTTTTCATATTTAAAATCCCCCTAAAATCTTGTATATAATGAATATTATACCAAGCTTGTTTAACATAAAAATCTTTTTTTTCAAATGTTAACCATTATTTAATTTATACAAATTTCAACAAATTTAAGATATTAACCTTTATAGTCAATCTATTTTTATTCTTTGTATTAAATGGTAAAATAAGGTATATAATTGCAAAGGAGATTTAAATATGGATAATTATCAAACTTTAACAATAAAAAGATCAAATCAATTTCTTCATACCCTAGCTAAGATGACTATAATAATTGATAATGATACTATTAACGAAAATAATATAAAGCTATCCCCTGGTGAAATAGAGAGTATTAAACAAAAACAAATCCTATTTATATATAAAAAACCCATAGAATAAACTCTCTATTAAGAGTTTATTCTATGGGGTATATTTTAATATTTTTCGTATTTTTATTTATCAAAAACTATAGACTTTCCTATTGCAAATATCTCCCTAAAATAATAATATGGAGCTAAATAATATGGTGTTTTTGTTCCATTCATAGTTAAATCACCATATCCTAATCTTTTACCAAGAAAATAACTTCTCATACAATGAAATCCATTAGTAAATGTCTTTACCGAAACCTCATCTATGCTTTTTTTCATTTTTTCCTCTATAATTGATTTTGAATATTTAAAATTTTCAAATGTTGAAGTAGATTTATCTTCTAAAACTATTTTTTCATCAGGGACTCCTTTATTAACAAGATATCTCCTCATAGCCTCAGCTTCTGAAATTAGTTCATCATGCCCTTGCCCTCCTGAAAGAATAATAAAGCCATAATCTTCAACTTCTTTAATATAATCAACAGCACCATCTAATCTACTTTTTAATGTTTTAGACACCTGATCTCCTTCTAGACCTGCTCCTAAAACCATAACACAATCTACTTTATTTTCATTTTTATTCATAGCAAATACAAGCATAGTAAGATTCATAGCTATAACTACTCCCATAACTATTGATATCAATACTAAAAGCTTCTTTCTCCAATTTTCATAAAATCTAGTTGATCTAACCTTCTCATATTTATTATCATAATAACTTAGCATTAGAAAAGTTGCTCCAACCCCAATAAAAGGTAGAGTTAAATAACTAAAACCTAAAATAATTAATAAAAATACATAGTATGCGACAAAGCTAAATCCTAAAATAATTAATCCCTTACTTTTTATTTTCCCCATAAAATTTCACCTTTTACCAAAATAAATATTATATTATTTATATTTTAGCATAATTTTACATAAATATATTTTACTAATTTCTTAAGAATCCCTACAATCATCTCATATATTTCATATAATAAATCTAATCAATATCTACGATTGCTATTTTTTTTGCTTTAGAAACGTTAAGAAAATAATTTTTTATAGCTCTAGCCTCTAAAGATGGACCTTTAAATAAATGTAGCTCCTTACCATCACTAAACTCTAAAATAAATTCTCTATCTATATAAATAGTTTTAGGACTTTCCTTAACTGCTATTCTAGATAAACGATTCATATTATATTCTAAATACGCCTCTTTGTAGCCAATACTTTTATACTCTTTAGTAAGTGGCTCAAGATATATTTTTTCATCACTTATAAGATATATAAAATATGCAAACTCAGTATAATTAACATCATTATAAATAGGTCCTATAGGTGCAAACATAGTCATATCTAAGGACACTATTTTTTCAAAATTAAATTTATCAATATTTAATTGTTTCTTCAAATCTGATATCATAATATAATTGATTACAAATTCATTCCTATATAGATTTTTCTTTTTCTTAACCTGAAATATATTAACTTCTGGGTTTGAAAGAGATGTAAAACTTTTTACCTTTTGATCTAAGAAATTTTTCGGTCTATTTTTAAACTTTTCTTGCTTAAGTGCTATATACTCTTTAAATCGCTCTATTCCTTCTAAGGATTCCCTCGTCTCTCCCCATAACTCAGTCAAGACTTCAAAATACAGCACTTCTGTATCAAAATCTTTTCTTATATCTTTCAAATAATCGAATATTTCTCGCCCACATTTATTTGCTAATTGTTGAAATTCATAAAGATTTTTATGCTCTACAACTTCTATAAATTCTTTAAAGTCAAACAAACTTACTCCTCCTTTTTAATTTAATTCCTATTCCTTATATAATAAGTATACCAAAATCTCAAAAAAAAATAAAAGTTAGCATGCTAAAAAAAGCCCTAGTTACAAAACTAGGGCTTTGATATTCAACTAATTATTCTTGTTCCATGATTATTTTCTTAGCTGTTAATATTGATGATGCACTCATTGAAAATTCATCTAAACCATATTCAACTAATGTTGGGATAGCAGCTTCATCTCCTGCCATTTCTCCACACATTCCAACCCACTTACCATGTTTGTGAGCTCCATCTATTGTCATTTTTATTAATCTTAATACAGCTGGGTGCATTGGATTGTAAAGGTATGACACTTTTTCACTCATTCTATCTGCTGCAAGTGTGTATTGGATTAAGTCATTTGTTCCTATTGAGAAGAAATCAACTTCTTTAGCTAATTCATCAGCCATTACTGCTGCTGCTGGAATTTCTACCATGATACCCCATTGAATAGTTTCTGAAATTTTTTGTCCTTCTGCAAGTAATTCAGCTTTACATTCTTCAACTACTTCTCTTGCTTGTCTAAACTCTTGGATTCCTGAAATCATAGGGAACATTACTGCAAGTTTTCCATAAACAGAAGCTCTTAATAAAGCTCTTAATTGAACTTTAAATAATTCTTTTCTATCAAGACATAATCTTATAGCTCTATATCCTAAGAATGGGTTCATTTCTTCTGGTAATGGTAAGTATGGAAGTGTTTTATCTCCTCCGATATCAAGTGTTCTTATAACAACTTGTCTACCTTCTGTTTTCTCTAAAACATATTTATATGATTGGAATTGCTCTTCTTCTGTAGGAGCACTTTCTCTATCCATGTATAGGAATTCTGTTCTGAATAATCCTACTCCATCTCCACCGTTAGCCATAACTTGGTCTACATCTTCTGGTTTACCAATGTTTCCACAAACTTCTATTCTTCTTCCTGACTTAGTAACTGTTTTAACATCTATTAATTTTTTTAACTCTTCTAGTTCAGCTTCAAATTTTTCTTTTTTAGCTATATATTCTGCAACAACTTCTTCTGAAGGATTTATAATTGCAACTCCCTCTATACCATCAAGAATTACTCTATCTCCATCTTTAGCTACTTCTGTTACATTTCCTATACCAACTATTGCTGGAATTTCTAATGTTCTAGCCATAATAGCTGAGTGAGATGTTCTTCCTCCTATGTTTGTAAGGAATCCTACAACTTTACTTCTATCTAATTGAGCTGTATCTGAAGGTGTTAAGTCATGAGCAACAACTACTGTGTTTTCTTTAGCATTCTCAAATGGATTAACTGCAACTCCTGCTAAGTTAGCAATTACTCTATTTGATACGTCTTTAAGGTCAGCTGCTCTTTCTCTCATATAATCATTATCCATTGACTCAAAAATCATAACAAATGTGTTTCTTGTATTTTCAACTGCTTTTAAAGCATTTAATTCTTCATTTTCTATAGCCATATCCATAGCTCCAGCAAATTCTGGGTCATCAAGTAAAGTTAAGTGTGCTTCAAACACCTCAGCTTCTTCTTCTCCCATTGACTCAACAGCCTTAGCTTTAATTGCTCTTAATTGCTCTTTTGAAGCTTCTAAAGCCTTAGCTAATTTTTCTTTTTCAGCTGGTACATCTTTTACTTTTTCGTCTGTTATTATTATTTCCTCGTGTTTTTGTACTAACACTGTCCCTATAGCATAACCTTTTGATGCCGCAATACCTTTCATCATCTCGAAATCCTCCTTAAACTTTAAAACATTTAGCTTAAACCAAATTATATAATTCATATAGTTGCTTATTAAACGCACTATTTTAAATCACAAATCAAATCTTTATACCTAATACTTTAGCAACTCTCACGCCAAAGATATATTTTTATCCTCATATAGGCTATTTGTTAACATTTTATTTGCAATTGAACATAATTTTATTAACCAACCATACATTATATGTTTACTTTTCTATTTTATTATAACTTAAATATGCTTTGCATCTTTTAAAAATATGTGAACAAATACTAAAAGCAAGTATTAGGACATTAATTTGATAAAAAATATCAAAAGTGTATATATTAATTTGATAAAAAATATCATATAATAAGAATATTGATAAATTTTATCAGAATTAATTATTTTTAATATAAGTAGGAAGTGTTTTTATGTACCATAAAAGTATAAAAATCATAACAGCATCTGGGATTCACACAAGATTCGCAGCTATGATTGTTAATAAAACAAGTGAAATAAAAGCAAAATATAAAATAAATATCTACATAAAGAAGGAAAACTTTACTGATTGGCTAGGCGTTAGTATGCTAGGTATCTTAGCTCTTAAAATACAGCATGGAGATGTTATAAGTTTTGGAACTCCTGAAACTGACATGGTTGGTAAACTAGCTATACAAGCACTCAGCGAATACATAGAAACTCATATAAATTCAGCAACTGAAATAATGCCTGAAATAGATGACATAATAGATGAAACTAACATTGCAAACGACCAAGTTCTTGATGAACTACCAATAGGAATAGTAGCTATTGATATACATAAAAATATTACTAAGATTAATACATATGCTCTAAAACTTTTGAATAAAACTTTTTATAACGCAATAGGAAAACCAATAAAACAGCTTATTCCTAATTCTGAATTAGCTGAAACTCTTATTACTAAAGAAAAAGAAATGGGGAAAATTTTATATCTTAATAATAAAACTACAATAGTAAATAGATCCCCATTATTCCATCACAATGAACTAATAGGCGCTATAGCTGTAATTCAAGACATTTCTGATATGGTAGGTCTTAAAGAGATAAATGAAAAATTCACAAAAATTCTTGAAAACTCTAGTGAGCTTATTTGTTTTGTGGATGAACATGGAAAAATAAATTATGTTAATCCAGCTTACAGAGCTCATTTTCTATCAGATAATACTCGTATAATAGGTAAGGATATATTCTCACTTTCACCTAATGGGTATAGAGCTACTTGCTTTAAAGAAAGAAAGTCTATGAAAGATATACTACATACTAAACATGGCATTAATATTATAAGCAAAATAGATCCTATTTTTATTGACGGAATATTTAAAGGAATTATTTCAACCTCTAAACCTATTAATGAAATAAAAGATTTAGTGGATAAACTAGAACGTTCAGAAGAAGAATTAAGCTTTTATAAAGAAGAATTTATAAAAAACACCACTTCTTCTGCTAGTAATATAATAGGGTCTGCTACTAGTCTTAAAGATGTTATGTATATCTGTCAAAAGGCTGCTAAAAGTACATCTACTATTCTTATAAGAGGAGAAAGTGGAACAGGAAAAGAGCTCATAGCAAAGTTTATACATAAAGAGAGCAAAAGAAAGGACAAACCGTTTGTTAGGGTTAACTGCGCTGCTATTCCCGAAAACTTACTTGAAAGTGAGTTATTTGGGTATGAAAAAGGTGCTTTTACAGGTGCTATAAAAGCAAAACCTGGAAAGTTTGAAATAGCTAATGGTGGAACTATTTTTCTTGATGAAATTGGAGATATGCCAATGTCTATGCAAGTTAAACTTTTAAGAGTTCTTCAAGAAATGGAAATAGAAAGAATCGGTGCATTAAAACCAAGTAAAATAGATGTACGAGTAATCTCAGCTACTAATAGAAATTTAGAAGAAATGATGAAAACCTCTGATTTTAGAGAAGATTTATTTTATAGATTAAACGTTCTTTCTGTAATTCTTCCACCGCTACGAAATAGAAAAGAAGATATTCCAACTTTAGTTGAGCACTTTGTGGATAAATTAAACAAAAAATTATCCACAGATATAAAGTCCATAGATTTAACAGCTTTACATGTTCTTGAAGAATATAATTTTCCTGGTAACATTAGAGAACTTGAAAATATTATAGAGCGTGCAATGAATTTATGTGTTGGTGATAGAATTACCACTTCTGATTTTCCACCATATATATCACCTAAAAAAGAAGTTTCTAATTCTATTTTAAATCTTGATGAAGAAGAAATTCTTCCTTTTGAAGAATATGAAAAAAGAATAATTACTGCTGCACTTAAAAAATATAAAAGCTTCAACAAAACTGGTAAAGCCCTTGGTTTAACTCACAGAACAATATCATTAAAATGTAAAAAGTACGGTATTTTACAAGAAAAATAAATAGAAACTATTAAAAGTTTATTAAACTTAAAAAGTAAATACTCTTCTCCTTTTTTTCTTTGTTATAATCAAACTTAATAAAAGGCTACTACAGCTTTATATTTCTACGTTTATATTACAGATTTAAGGAGGTAACAAATGCATTTGCTTGATGAAAAAAAAGCTTTTTCTATCAATTTAGGATTAGCTACTATATGTTTTATAATAAACTTAATTGCATATTTTTTCTTACCTGATTCAGTAGCTCTTCAAATAGGCGCAAATGGATTACAAAATTTTGTACCTAAAATAGTTTTTCTATTTGCTGTTCCTTTATTAGTTTTATTGGTTTCCTTTGTGCAAAAGTTCAAAAATTATACTAATTCAACAGATTTCATAATAGTTCCTGTTAACTTACTTATTGTTATTATAAATTGCTATGGAATATATTTGAATCTAAGATAAAAAGCTATCTGCATTTGCAGATAGCTTTCTTTAACTTTTAAAGCCCACAGTCTATTTCATTTTCTATTTCATAAACTTCTTTACCAAATACTCTGTTTAAAAAGTCTGGTATAAAGAATTTATTTGTTACTTTTTTTAAAGCTGCCATATCAGTAATCCCATATTCTCTAAACATCTCTTTAGTTATGCTAACTTTATAGTTCATAGACCCTTGCATTTCTCTTGCTTCTGGTGAATCTATTTCGCCATTTCTATAATGTAAAAATTCTCTTAATTCTACTAAAGTATCTCTAAAATCATCATGTGTTTTTGCAAGCTTTGCAATAGTTTCTTCTGACATCTCTTTAGTTACAATCATTTGCTCGCTTGGTGTTTCATATAATCTACCATCTATAAGAAAATATGTTTCATCATTATTATCTAACATATTCATTATTCTAGTAAGCTCACTAGTAGGATAATTACAAGGTAACTCCTCTATACTATATAATTTTTTGAACTCATCCATTGATAAGCTTTTTATTTTTACTTCTCTCATTGTGCATCTCCTTATATACTAAAAGTAATATTTGTTATACTTTAAAATTTCAACAATACCTTATTAGTATATCATTCTTATATAAAATCAGTAAGAACCTTGCACTTTATAATTATTTTTAAAATCATATAACTTTATCCTCTATAACAATAACTGTACTTATTCTTTCTAAAACATCCATAAATCTTTCTAAAGTATTATCTTCTAAAATATCAGAAATCTTAGAAAATCCATCAATAATAGTAAGCGTAGAATTACAACTTATAGCCTTTGCAATGCTTAAACATAACTTCTCTTTTAACGTTAATTTACTCACTAACTTGTTTTTTATCTTTAATAAATCTAATTTTTCTAAAGAGCAATTTATCAAATTTTTTCTATCACTCTTTTTTATACTACCTATAGTTAAGAACATTTCTAAATTTTCATAAACTGTAAACTCATTAAAAAACTCAACATTTATTCCTACATATGATATCCTTGTCCTAATTTTCGCGATTTCTTTATCTTTTAATAATGAAATTTCTTGTCCATCAAAACAATATTTCAATTCCTTATCTATTTCTTTTAACATTATAATATTTATAAATTTATTCTTTATCTGTTCATCTTTAAATTCTATTTTTCTAAATTCTCTTTCCTCAATCTTTAAAGATATATTTTCCTTATTATTCTCATACTTAAAATTGTCTAAAATTATAAAACTCAAATGTCACCCTCCATAATTAACTTATAATTTTATTTCTACAATTTTAATATCGTCCTCTAAAATTCAACTTTAATACAGGTATACAATTATTAATATTTTCTTTTCAAAAAAAGAAAAATGTTAGCATAGTTTTAAAAAACTACACTAACATTTGAATTATAAACTATTGATTTATAACATTTTGATTTTTAATAATTTCACCTGTTTGTGGATTAAATGTTTGTATTCCCTCATTTGACATTTGAACTTTTTCTTCTTCTGTCAATTTTTTTCCTGAGTGATTATACATAGCATTTTCATAGTTACCATATGTTGGGTCAGGTATAGCTATATAATTCCATCCCCATTTAGCTCTATCAGTTGTTACTTGTTCTTTTTCTTGTTGACTTGATTTATTCATGTATGCTCCACCCATGTCTGTTAATTGGTCTCCAACAAACATAACTACGTCATAATTCTTTTCTATTGCATCAAATCTTGATTGTTTATTTTGATCAGCTACAGGATCTAAAATTATATGTCCTTTTTCTGTTGCATCCGCAAATCCATATTTAGAAAGATTTTTTTGAGTTGCTTCTAACTGATTAGGTATTCTATCAGATACGTAGAATACTTGGTATCCATCAGCTTTAGCTGCTTTTGTAAAGTCTACTGCTCCTGGAATTGGTGTAGCTTCTGCAAGATCTACCCACTTATTCCAAACATCAACGTTAAAGTTTGCATTATTAGCTATTTGATATCCATTTCCTGGTGCATTACTAAGACATGTTTCATCTATATCTAATATTACAGCCTTAGGTTTTGAACTTTTTTCTGTAGCCATTTCCTTTAAGTTTCTTGTTGCTGTATTATATGCTTGATATTCTAAAGACATTGCTTCTCCACTATTTTCTAACCAATCATATGCCATAACCATTTGTTGGTCTTTTGCCGCTGTTGGTGTTTCTCCCTTGACAGCTTGTGTAGTTGCTGCTGCAGCTGTTGTATCTGAACTTGTCCCTTGTGCATGAGCTTCGTATCCAATTCCGCCTCCTACACCAAGTCCTACTATTGCTGCAATAATTATTGCTCCTATAACTTTTCCCTTCATTTGTAAAATCTCCTCTTTGTATAAAATCTTTTAATCTAATTGTAAACGTTTTTGTAAAATCTTATATAAAGTATAAACTTATCCTCATACTTCTGTAAACGTTTTTATATTTTTTTAATAAATAGAAATCATTACTGGGATTTTATACATATATTTAGCAAAAAATGCTATTAGAATATATTAGGAGAGCAATTTTCATTCCATATATTTAACAAATCATAAATCTACTCTTTCTACCTTAAGAGTACTCTATATTAAATTAATAAAAATATAATTATAAACTTAACAATTAAACTATTTATTAAAGCATATTAATTGTATTTCCAAAATTTAAATATAATTATTTTAGTATATAAAATATAGCTTCAATATATATTTATCTATTAATATATATTATTTATGCAATATTCTATATTATTACCTTCATATTAACGGACTATATTAAGGCTTAAAAAAATATCTTTCGATATATAGCCACAGATTCTGCTCAAATTTGAAATATATTTTGACTTTTAGAACTTTTATAATAGT
Organism: Sarcina sp.; assembly: GCA_051650825.1. Classification (GTDB taxonomy): domain Bacteria; phylum Bacillota; class Clostridia; order Clostridiales; family Clostridiaceae; genus Sarcina. The sequence goes on from JBOFRC010000277.1 coordinate 39,764, forward strand.
ATAGTAACTAATACAAAGAAAAAGTTGCACTAAAATCTATTTAATGCAACTTTTTTACTATTTAATTTTTGATATCTTTTTTGTTAAATATAACAATACTTGCTATTAACATTACTGCCATAATTGCTATCAATTGAATGAATCCTAAGTTTTGATTTAACATTAATCCACTTTTCTCCATCGCAACTTCCATTATTGATGGTACTAAGTTTTGCATTGACTGTACTATAGATGGAATAAATGTATTTCCAAGAACTCCATTTGGCATAAACATAATTAAACCGATAGGTAAAATGTATGTTAATAATGCTACTACTGATGCAATTGCTGTGTTTCTAACAAATACTGATAATGTAAATGTTAAAACTGTCATAAATAAAACGCTTAATCCTGAGAATAAAATACTCTTTGCTGCAAATGCTGCAAACGGCATTGCTACAACTCCACTTGTACCCATTGTAATCACAGGAATAGCATAGTCACTAAATCCATACATACATCCATTTATTATGAAAATTATACTAACGCCTAGAGCTAATGTAGCAAATCCTATAAGAATTAAAGCTAGTAATTTTGATAAAAGAATTTTTGTTCTAGATACAGGTCTCATAGCTAACATTCTAATAGTTCCTGTATTAAACTCATTAGAAACAATTCCACTACCAATTATTATTATCATTAATATTGTTGCTATAAATATAATGTCATATGAAGACATAAAACTTTCTCTTGCTGAGAATAAATACTGCATTTGTGGGATATTATTATCTAAGCTGTACCAGCCTTCATCTAATACTTTTTTTGCTTTTGCTTTTTCAGCTTCAAATCTTTGCATATAATCTTTATATGTTATGTTCTCTCCTGTTTGTAAAAGAGCTTTTTCATCTAAAGGCTTTCTATTATATACACTTTCTGCTTCTATAACAGCTTTTAAAGTTTTATTTTTCCAATCATTATTATCAAATGTTATTTTATGATTTATTCTATAGTTTACAATTTTTAAATCAAAATTTGTTCTTGTAATCTCTTCTTCTATTGAAGTTTTAGTTCTTTTTAACTCCTCTACTGCTTTTGAATCATTTTTTGTATTTTCTATTTTTTTATCTATCGCTACAATTTCTTTTTTACTATTTTCTAAGCTACTTTCATATTCAACTTTTTCTAAATTTAAGAAGCTTACATAATCTTTATTTTTTATTATTTCCTCAAGCTTTTTAGCTTTTTGTGCTACTAAATCTAATTCTTTTTTCTTATCTTGTGCACTCAATCCAAAGAATTGGTCTACAGAAACATAAATATTTTGTAGATTTTCAATATCCGCCTGAGTTGCTCCATCAATTATTCCTTGATATACAATATAGTCATCCGCAAGGCTTTTAAATTGCTCTCCAGCTTTATTAATCCAATTACTACTATCATATTTATTTGATTTGATAAGAGCATTATACTCTTCATTAACAACATTAAGCTTGTACTCTAACTGCTGTTTTATATTTTTAGCTTCACTATATGACTTTACTACATTTCCGTTTATATAATAGCTAATTCCTGTTATATTTTCAGATTTATTTTTCTCTATAAGAGATGTCCCAATTGGTACTATAGCTGATGTTGCTAATATCCCAGCTAACATACAAACAACACTCTTCTTTTTTATTTGCTTAAATACTTCATTATATGTTAAGTTTAATATCTTTTTTGCCATTAAGAATTCCTCCTATCGTATTTGTCCTTTTGATCCATTTGTAATATTTATAAACTCATCTTCTAATGTACTTGCTCCATTTTTATTTAAATCTTCCTTAGTTTTCACTCCTATAAACTGTCCCTCATCTATAATTCCAAATCTATCACACATAAGTTCCATCTCACTAAGTAAATGACTTGAAACTAAAACTGCTATATCAGTTTCATCTGCTAATTTTCTTAGCATTTCTCTTAGTTCTTTTATACCCATAGGGTCAAGTCCATTTGTTGGCTCATCTAAAATTAAAAGTTTAGGATTATGCAAAAGTGCTTGTGCTATTCCTAATCTTTGTCTCATCCCTAAAGAATATTGACTTACCTTATCATCTATTCTTTTACCTAGCTTGACCAACTCAATGACTTCATCTATCCTTTCTTTAGAAACATTATCATGCATTCTTGCAAAAACTTTTAAATTATCTCTACCTGACATATATCCATACATTTCTGGATTTTCTATTATTCCACCTACTCCATTTAAAGCTTTTTCAAAATCTTTTCTCACTTCTATACCATCAATGTAAATTTCACCTTCACTAATTTTATATAATCCAGTTATCATTTTTATTGTTGTTGTTTTTCCTGCACCATTAGGTCCTAAGAAACCAAATATTTCACCTTTATAAACTTCAAAACTTATATTATCAACTAATCTTTTTTTTCCTATTATCTTACTAACATTTTTTAATTCTAATACTTTGTTCATAACAGTTCCTCCTTGTTATTTCTTATCTCCTTTAGTTGTTAATCTTAGTATAAATTTCTTAACTTACAATCTCATAGGTGCTTTATTACAGTTTCATTACTTATGTTATTTTAAAGTAAAAAAAGGAATCTACTCTCGTAAATTCCTTTCTCAATCACTAACTTTATTTAATTTAAAAGAATAGAATAGTCATCTTCTATCGCTTCTAAAAAGAGGACTATTCTATATATCAAACATTATTAGGTAATTAGACTACAACTGTTTTAGAATATTCTACTGTATCTTGTATTTCAAATTTATAATCTTTATCTAAAGACTTATCAATATAAATTTTATACCACACAATATAAACAATAATACTCCAAATTTTTCTTGAGTAATCACCTAATCCCCTTTTATGTTTTTCTAACATTTTTAAAACTTCTTTTTCATTAATTTCCTTAACAGGATTATTTAAAATCAAATCATGTGCAAAATCATATAATTCATTTTTAAGCCAAACTCTAATAGGTACAGGATAACCAAGCTTTTTCTTCTCATATAAATATTCTGGAAGATCTCCCTTAAAAGCTTCTCTTAACATATGTTTAGTTTGAAATCCCTTTATTTTATCAGCCTTAGTAAGCTTACTTGCAACTTTAAAAACTTCTTTATCCACAAACGGAACTCTAACTTCTAGAGAATTTGCCATAGACATTCTATCTGCCTTAGTTAAAATATCTCCAACTAACCAAGTATTAATATCTATATATTGTCTTTTGGTTACATTATCAAAATTTGTTACTTTTTTAAATAGCTTCTTTGTAACTCTTAAACTATCTCCATCTAATCCACTTGATTTAAATACATTTAATATTTCATCCTCATTAAATATCCTAGCATTTCCACAATATCTCTCTTCTATAGGAGTTGTTCCTCTTAGTAAAAAGCTTTTCCCCTTAATATTATCTGGGAGCATATTCGCTATTTTCTTTAAGAATTTTTTAAAAAATCTTGGAATATATTTAAAAGCTTTAAGGGATTTATCCTCGGTATAAATATTATAGCCTCCAAAGAATTCATCTGAACCTTCACCTGATAATACTACTTTATATTTAGAGCTTACCGCCTTACAAATATGATATAAAGGAACTATTGATGGGTCAGCAATTGGGCTATCAAGATTATAAATTATTCTTGGCAAATCTCTAATATAATCTTTATAATCAAGCTTAATATCTACATTTTTTATGCCTATATCCTTTGCAAACCTTTTTGCATTAGATGTCTCATCATACCCATCAACATTAAATCCTATAGTATAAGAAACTATATTAGGATTTATTTCACTTGCTATTTTTGTTATTATTGAAGAATCAATTCCCCCTGAAAGAAAAGTAGCCACAGGAACATCACTTTCTAAATGTAATTTTACAGACTTCCTAATAACACTTTGTATTTCTGCTTTTAAAGTTTCTTTATTATTCTTTTCTTCCTTAAAATTCACATCAAAATATTTATAGATATTAAGTTTTCCACCTATTTGAAAATCTATGGCATTCCCTTGTTTTAGCATATTAATCTCTTCAAATATAGTCTCATTTTCAAAAGGTATATACTGAAAAGTTCCATATTCACCCAATAAATTTTTTCTATAGGTTAACTTTTTATTTATCTTCCATAACGCTTTAAGCTCTGAGGCAAAATAAATCCCCCCATTCATTTTCATATAAAAAAGCGGCTTTATCCCAAAATAATCTCTAAAAGCTAATACTTTATTCTTCAATTTATCATAAATAACAATTGCAAACATTCCTCTTAATTTATTAATTAATTTATCACCAAACACCTCATATAATCTAGCTATAACCTCAATTTCAGAATCAGTATCAAAATCAATTCCTCTAATTATAAGCTCTTCTTTTAATTCTTTATAGTTATATATCTCACCATTAAAAACAATAGTATATTTATCTGCATGAACATATGGCTGCACCCCAGCTTCTAATGCTACAATACTAAGTCTATTAAACATAAATACAGACTTTTCATCTATAACCTCTTTAGTATCATTTGGTCCTCTATGAGCTATAGCTTTTAAACCCTTTTTCAGATTATTAATATCCTCTATAGCTACCTTTTCCTTAAACAGAGCTAAAAATCCACACATTATAAAAAACCCCTCTCATTACTAATATCACCTTGATACTAATTAATTTAACAAGAAGGATTTTCGAATTATTAACCAAAATATTTCAAAGTTGTAAAATTTAGAGAACATTGTCATATATGCATTTTTAATACTCTAATCTATAACCAACTTTGAAAATAGTTTTTATATTTTTTTTCAAATGTAATTTTTCTCTTATCCTATTAACATGTATATCTACAGTTCTAGTCTCTCCTAAATAATCATATCCCCACACTTTATTTATAATTTGCTCTCTAGTTAATGCCATATTTTTATTACTTAAAAATAATATAAAAAGTTCATATTCTTTTATTGTTAAATCTACGATATCCTCTTTATACTTAATAACTCTTCTATCTAAATCAATTATTAAATCATTAAAATAAATTATATTAGATGTTTTATTATAACGTTTAGCTATAACTTCAATCCTAGCTAATAACTCTATACTTTCAAAAGGCTTTGTAATATAATCATCTGCTCCAAGCTTTAATCCTCGAACTCTATCCATAACTGAATTTTTTGCTGTAATAAAAATTACTGGTATATCTTTAAGCTTTATATAATCAATTAGTGTAAACCCATCAATTTTCGGTAACATAACATCTAAAAGCACCATATCAATATTATTGCTATCAAGCTGTAATTTAGCCTCTTCACCATCTCCTGCTGTCAAAACAGTATATCCTGCCATTTCTAAATTTATCTCAATCAAATCTCTAATAGATAAATCATCTTCTACTATTAAAATATTCATAAAATCCCCTTTACCCTTTCTCTAATATACTATAAATGACTCTTCATCTGTAAATAGAAATATTTCATCATATTCTTCATCTATGAAAAATAAATATTTTCCTGTTTCATCACTTAATAAAAATTTTTTCACCTTTTTATTCCCTATAGATACCTCTATCTTGGCTTTATCTACATTTAAATTTACATTTAGTTTCTCTACCATAGCTTTTATTTTTTTAATATTTGAATCCTCTGCTTCTTTTTCCTTTTCACTTTCTAAAAATTTAGGTTTACTATTATAATTAAGATATCCTCTTCCTTCTCTATAAATATCCATATAATCACATTGTTTATTATCAGCAAAAATATTAAGATAATAAATATTTTCCTCATCAATAGTTAGAATAACGTTCCATAAACCTCTCTCATTTTTACTTCCAACTGTAATATGTATTTCTGAAACTTCTGATTCATCTTCTATATTAAAAAAATCTAATGCGTACCTTTTTACCTCATCTCTTTTCATCATATTAGGATGTAATACTGTATTTTCCTTATATCCATTTATACTTTTTTCAGAATATATTTTATTTTGCCTAAAAATTTTAATATCACAAAAAATAGTTACAAAGCTAACAATCAAAAAGCAACTAAGTAAAGCAATTTTAAATATTACTTTCATAACACTTCTCCCTCATCTCAAAATATAATTTTACTTTTGTTCCTTTTTTAAGCTCACTTTCTATATTAAATTTAATTTTATTAAGTTCACAAATTTCTGTGCAAATAGCAAGACCAAGTCCTAAGTTTTTAGTTTTATTAGCTCTTGATTTATCAACCATATAAAATGGTTCTTTAATTTTATCTAAGTCATCTTTAGCTATTCCGATTCCGAAATCCTCTATCACTACTTCATATTTATTCTTAGACTTACCTCCATATATCTTAATTACATCTCCAGCTTTTGATGCCTTTATAGCATTATCAATTATATTTGCTAGCAGTACATCAACTAAATCTTTATCAACTAAAATATATCCTGAGTTAATATTATTAATTACTTTTATTTCAAGCTCTTCCCTTTTATATGAAGTATTCTCTAGCACATTTTCTATCAGACATTTAATATCTATATTTTCTCTAACAATATTTTTCTTTCTTACTTTTATAAGTTTAGTCATTGATGTACTTAAATTCTCTAATCTATAGCCCTGTTTATGTATATGCTTTATAGCTTTTTCTTTAACTACATTATTGATATTTCCTTTTATCAATAAATCAGTATATCCTATTATTGAAGTTATAGGAGTCTTTATTTCATGAGTTAAATTATCTATAAACCTTTGTTTTTCATTATTTAACTTTTCAAGTTCATCAATATTTTCTTCTATAACATCTACCATACAATTAAAGTTTGTAGCTAAAACGCCTATTTCATCATTAGAATTTTCATATACTATTCTTTCACTATAATTTTTATCCTTTATAAGACTAGATACTCTACTTAAATTTTTGATAGGCTCTGTCACTTTTTTTGAAATTATATATAATCCTATAGCTAAGAAAATAATTGAAATACTTCCTAGTGTTATAACTGTAAAATAGTTTTCTTTTCTTTCCCCATCTAAATAACTAATATCTGTTGTAACAACTATCTTATATTTTTTATTATCAAGCCTTAATATAGAAGAAACAAATACATACTGTTTTTCTTCAAAACATCTTATAATAAACTTACTTTCCTCTTCACTTATCTCTGATAATTCAAGTCTTTCAATCCCCTCTGGCATAACATTCTTACCAATACTCGCAGCTTCACCTTTTTCATCAAATATCTCTATTCTAACAATTTCATTAGAATTACTAACAGTATAACTATTAGTAATACTTAGTAATGCTTTTACACTTTGTCCATATAACAAATCTGAATTCATATAAATTGAACTAATTATATCCTTTTCTTTTTCAATAGCATTTTTTAATGCTCTATTTTTATTTCTAGAATAAATATTTTCTATAACTATTACCCCTGTAAAACTAAATACTATAAAAAATAAAATAAAAGCATATAAAAATATTCTTTTCCATATTTTCATAACGACCCCTTAAAAAACTTATATTTCATCATAAAAATATCATATCAAATAAATGTCTATTTTTGTTAAAATTTACCTTAATTTTATATTAATATTTTAAAAAGTGCTATGTTTAAAATTTTTAAACATAGCACTATTAGACTAAAAACAAATTCTATTTTTTACATTTTCAAAATCTTTTAATTTTAATAATTTTAAGCTCTCTACATCACCAATACCATATGAATCTATTCTTATACATTGTTCCTTCACAAGTTCTGTGAATAATTCTTTTAAAAACTCTCCATTTCTACTATTATATTTTTCTTCGCTTAATATCTCACTAAAAAAATCTTCTAATTCGTCGAATAGCTCATGTTCAATAATATAATCTTGTTCTTTACTAAGAACTTCTATATATTCAATCATTTCATCTATAGAATAGTCAAAAAAACTTATACTTTTACCAACTAACTTAGCTAATTCTTTTTTACTGTGTATCATAAACTCTATAAGCTCTTCATCCCCAGAAAATATTATTATAAAATGACCATTACTAAACTCTATAAGATTCAATAAATTATTAGTAGCTTCTTTATTTTTTATAATATCTTCTATATCGTCATAGTCACTTTGATATAAATTACTTAAATATAAAACTCCTCCGCCAAACTCTTCCATATTCTTTTCTATTTCACCTTCATGGCTATATTCAAGAGCTGATATTAAATCTTTTTCTAAAAAATTATATTCAGGTATTAATCCTAATATATAATATATTTTACCTAGTATTCTAGCTACTGCCTCTTTTCCTACCCCTATATTACCTTCAAAAGTAAAAACATATGGAATTTTCATAACTTTATAAGAAACTCTTTGCCTTAAAATTTGCATTTTTAAAAAGCTAACAAGACGAGCTATATCATCCTTTACCTCTTCAAGACCAACCATACTTTCAAGTTCACAATACAAAATATTTTCGAGTTCTTCTTCTATTGAATTTCCAAGACCTAACGCCTTTCCTTCGTAGAACATCCCATTATAAATTTCTTCTCCATTACTATTTAATAATCTACCTTTCCCTTGCTGTAAATCATCCTTCCACAAGCCCTCATAAATAATATTTCCTATAACATCATAACTTGTGCCTTTTCCTTCCCGTTTTCCATGTTCAAATTGACCAATATAGCTAATTCTCTCATCATCATCATATAAAGTTCCTTCTCCCTCATAAAATCCACCTACTAACATTCCATCATATATAATTTTTTCTTTGAAAAACACCTTTGCAATTCCAGTTTTAGTGCTTTCTTCAAAGATTCCCTTATAACTAAACTCTCCAATTCTTATATAATCTTTATCTTCTTGAAATGAACTATCTATATCTTCATCTTCATCATATTCTAAGTCACTTAAAGTAATCTCACTATCCTCGTCACTATTACAATCTAATTTTTCATTTTCTTCTCTACTTAAACATTCATTAAATTTCTCTAATTCATCACTAACCTTTTCTTTTTTGTCTTCTACAATATTTTTATCTATTTCATTCTCCTCAATATGTTCAATATTTTTAAATAAAGTATTTTCTAATTCATTTTCTGACTTTTCAAAAACTCTACAATATGCCTTTAAATCATACTCATCAGCTTTGCCTGTAACTTCTTCATAAGTACTATTGTGCTCTTCACACATCTCTTCCTTTTCGCTCATATTTATTGCAGAATCCTCATCCTCTCCCTTTGTTATTTCATAATCTAATATAGTTCTATATTGAACACCCTTGCTTTCATCAATTATATTTTCTCCGTCACTGTTTTGAATTGATATACTAATATTCTCTAGTTCAGTACTAACTTTTTCTGCTACCATATCTTTAGTAACTTTCATAACATTTGCATCTAATTTTTTCCCTTTACTAAAAAAGCCTTCATATATTTTTTCACCCTCTGAGTTATATAATATTCCCTCACCAGCTTTTTCATCTTGTTGCCATTCACCATCATATTCTAAAATGCCATCACCATAATAACTTTTTCCAGTTCCATCTCTAAAGCCATTTTTAAATTCACCTTGATATAAAATTATATTATTTTTTTCTAACAAAGTCCCATAGCCTTCTTTCTTTGAATCCTTCCAAGTTCCTCTGTACTTTAATTCACCAGATGGATAATATAAACTTCCAAATCCCTCTCTTTTATCATCTACCCACTCACCTTTATAAACACTCCCATCTTCAAAATACATAGTTCCCATACCATTCTTTTTACTTTCATTAAAATGTCCCTCATATTCTCTTTTTCCAGTTTCATTAAAAAGAATTCCTTGTCCACAAGCACTTCCAAAACACCATCTTCCCTCATAAAACTTAAATCCATTTTCATAAAACAGAGCTCCTATTCCATGAGGACTATCAGCTTTCCACTCACCACTATATTTAACATTTCCGTTTTCATAGTATATACTTCCTCTTCCATCTCTATAATCACCTTCAAATTCACCTTCATAAACTTTTCTATTATTTTTATCATAAACTACTTTGTAAATACCCAAATCTTCTTTGCACCCCTTATTTAAAGTGTTCAAAATATAAACTCTCCATATTTATTTATATTTATCTCTTATCGAAAAAGTGATTATTTATATAAAAAAACTACACTAAGATATTTTCTTAGTGCAGTAAATTTTTATTTAGCAAAAGCTTCATTCCATTGATCTTCTTTAAATCCAACTAAAACTTTGTCTTCTAATACAAGAAGTGGTCTTTTAACTAGCATTCCGTCTGTTGCTAAAAGTTCTAAAAGTTCATCCTCATTAGCAGACTTTACAACATCTTTAAGTCCCATTTCTCTATATTTAATACCAGATGTATTAAATAATTTGTTTATTGTTAATCCACTCTTTGCATAAAACTCTTTTAGTTCTTCTTTTGTTGGATTATTTTCAACTATATGTCTATCTTCAAAATCTATATTATTTTCTTCTAGCCATTTTTTTGCTCTCTTACATGTAGTGCATTTTGGATATTCTAAAAATAAAACTTTCATAAAAACACCTCTTTTATATGATAATAATTATTATATAGTATATTATTTCCATATTCAAGAGATCTCATTCATAATCTATTTTTTAGGTATGATTATATATGCCTTAAATAAATCACCCTCACACTCAACTTTAAATAGTCCATCATGTAATTCAATAATACTCTTAGTTATAGCAAGACCAAGTCCTGAACCTTCTATATCAGAATTTCTTGATTTATCACCTCTATAAAATCTTTCAACGATATCTTTAGAATCAAAATCTAGCTCAAACTCTGATATATTTTTAAATGATATTTCAACATCATTACCTATGTCCTGAACATTTATATATACTCTAGTATTATCTAAACCATATTTCAAAGCATTAGTCCCTAAGTTTTGGAAAACTCTAGACATTCTCATCCCATCCATATGAACTATGAGTTCTTCTACACCTTTAATTTTAAACTCCATTTGCTTGTCCACATTATAGTCTTCTAGCTCAGCAATACTCTGGTGTAGTAATTGTACTATGTCTATATCATATTTTTCTAATCTAATTTTTCCTGAATTCATTTTAGAAACTTCAAATAAATCTTCAATAAGATCTTTTAATCTTGTAGATTTTCTATCAAGAATATCAATATACTCAGCTCTTTCTTCTTCTGATATATCCTCTCTTTGTATGATATTTACATAATTTATTATTGATGTTAACGGAGTTTTTAAGTCATGTGAAACATTAGATATTAACTCAGTTTTCATTTTTTCTGAATAAACTCTCTCTTCTATAGCTGTTTTATAACCTCTTCTTATATCATTTATTCCTCTACTAAGCTTTCTAATTTGCGTATCATCATCATATCTAACTTCTATATCAAAATTACCCATTTCTATAGATTTAAGATTTTTTGTCACAAACTCTATAGCTTCATATCTATAAAGCATTTTCATTATAAAATGACCTACTAATATTATTGGTATAACTGTAAAAATAAATAATTTTATAATATTTATGTATACCCTCATTTCTTCTAATGCTACAGTTTCTATTGCTAAAATCCCGACACTAGCACATATCATAAAACTAAGTATTATCCACACTACTCTATCTTTTAAAACCTCATTAAATATTAAATTTCTTTTTAAAAGCGTAATAACTGCTGCTTGTATTTTATGAAGATAGCCCCATCTTAAACTATCTCTATAAAGCTTAATTCCTAAATCTTTAATCATATATACTTTTTTGAACAATAATATTACTAAGATAATTATAGCTATAATGCTCATAGTAGCTAAAGTTCCTATATTTTTTATTTCACTTAAATATAACTCTGTTCTTGTAAAATATACTTCTTCAAACCCATCTTCTTTTCTGCCTTGTTTAGCAATTACACCCTCTTCACTTTGTATAGCTTTTATAATTTGCTCTGTATTTGTAAAATCTATAGCTAGATCATATATCCAAGGTTTATTTGAATAAATCCTTTTATTGCTTGTATCAAATATTACAACCCCAATATCTTTAATTCCCTGAACACCTTCAAGTGCTTTCATATGATCCTTAGGTATTTTTTCTTCCCTTAACTTTACAAGTAACGGTGTTTTCTTATCTATTTGCGAAGTTAATTCTGCCGCTTCTGCTGTAAGCATATTATCCATATACTGCTTAGAGTTTAGTATAGCATCATAATATTCTATATATTTTCCATTAACATACTTTCCAGAACTAAATATAATAGACCCTATTGGTACAAAAACTATTAAAAGTAAAATTATAAAGTTTTCAATAGACCTAACTTGTAAACTATAATTTTTAAACCAAGTAGTTATACCAGCTATGCCAGTTTTATTCTCTGTCCATTTTGTACCCAATTCCCCACACCACCTTTATATACTCTGGGTTCTTTGAGTTAACTTCTAATTTTTCTCTCATTCTTCTTATATGGACAGTAACTGTGTTTTCACTTTTGTAGAAAACTTCTTTCCATACTTTTTCATATATTTCTTTAATAGAAAATATTCTTCCTGGATTTGATGCAAGTAAAACTAAAATTTTATATTCTGTAGCTGTAAGCCTAATTTCCTCGCCTCTTAATATCACATTTTTATTTACTGTATCAATTAATAAATCCTTTATTTTTATTTTTTGCGCTGAATTATCAACATCTAAAGGTTTATCATATCTTCTAAGTTGGGATTTAACTCTTGCAACAAGTTCTAAATGATTAAATGGTTTAACCACATAGTCATCTGCACCTATATTAAGTCCTAAAATCTTATCCCTATCTTCTGTTTTAGCAGACACCATAATAATTGGAATATTTTTATCTTCTCTAATTTTCATACAAGCATTAATACCATCCATTCTTGGCATCATAATATCTAAAATCACCAAATGTACTGGCTCTGTTTCTAACATTTCTAAAGCTTCTATACCATCCTTAACTTTTATCACCTTAAATCCTTCGCTTCGAAGGTAGATGTCTATCGCATCTCTAATTTCTTTTTCATCATCTGCAACTAAAATAGTATATTGTTCCATCTTTTATCCCCCTATCTTACACAAAACTATATATTTATATTTACTTATTTATTCTTGAATAATTCCTTTATTGAAAATATTAACATAATTAAATTAACTAATTATTAAATTTAAATTAATTCATATAGGAATTCACATAAATTTTAAGGATTTGCGAGATTTTGAGAACTATAATTTAAATATCTTCTATTTTGTGAGAATATCTGCTTATATGGAGGTAGCTTATTATTCTAAATCATTTATAATTAAGTTGCTTTATAATGTTTAATGATTAATTCATAGGAGATTTTAAATTATGACCAATAGGCGTAAAAAATCTACAATTGATGCAACACCTAAGCATACGGTGACTGATGTTGTAGTAATTATTTTAGGGTGTATTATTTCATCACTTGGGGTTAATATATTCTTAACTCATGCAAAACTTTTAAGTGGTGGAGCTACGGGTATAGGGCTTATATTCCAATATCTATTTCATATAAATGCTGGTATTGTAGTATTCATAGTTAACATACCTTTATTTATTTTAAGTTACTTTAAGCTAGATAAAAGATTTACTGTATATTCTGCAATAGGAACTATTAGTTTATCTTTATCATTGTATCTTACATCAGGTATCAATATTGATTTAAATATATCTGATCCGCTTGTCCTTTGTATATACGGGGGAGTTCTTTGTGGGATAGGATATGGACTAGTCTTCTCAAGAAGTGGTTCAACTGGTGGTACTGATATAATTACAATGTCTATAAAGAAAAAGTATTCAAACTTTGATATTGGTAAAGTTGGGCTTTTCCTAAACCTTATTATTGTATCTGTTGGTTCAATATTCTTTGGTTTATCAATAGCATTATATACTTTGATATCTATGTTTACTCAAGGGATAGTCATAGATAAAGTTATCAACGGCATTAACTCTAAAAAACTTTTACTTATTATCACAGAAAAAGAACAAGAAGTTATTGACCATATAATAGTTGATATGAACAGAGGTGTTACTTCTCTAGAGGCTAATGGAGAGTACACAAAAAAACATGGTAAGATGTTATACTGCCTTGTTACAACTAGACAAATGATAGCTCTTAAAAGTCAAATTCTAAAAATTGACCCAAAAGCATTTATTACCATAATAGATGTTAATGAAGTTAAAGGTAAGGGCTTTGAGAGTATGATATAAAAATAAAACTTTCAAAAATAAAATTTAATTTTATCTTTGAAAGCACAAAATACACTTAGATTTCGTTATATCTAAGTGTATTTTTCATTATATTTCCTATATACTTTTTGCATCACTAATAGACACTTTATGTGTATTACGTAAAGGCACTATTTACTAGATAAACCCATTTCTAAAGTTCTACTTCTTGTTTTCATGCCTTGTTTTTCATAAAATTTTAAAGCAGGCTCATTAAACTCCCAGCTCATAAGTTCTAAATATTCAGCTCCCATTTCTACAGCTTGTCTCTTCACCTCGTCAAAAAGCTTTTTACCTATCCCTTGTTTTTTAAATTCTTCTTTTACTATAAGAACTTCCATATATCCTATACATCTTTTCCTTGTAAGCTTATTATCCCCTGTTTCCTTTATCGTCAATAAACACACTCCAACGATTTTACTATTACATCGAGCACATAAAGTAATAGCTTTTTCATCGTTAAGTTCTTCCTCAAAAATTTTTCTTGTTTCTAAATTACTTACCTCTAAATATATATCTCCCCTATTTTTAGCATGTAGCATATGCAATTCTAAAAACAATTCATTGAACTCTTCAAAATCTTCTAACTTCAAGTTTTCTATAACAATCTCCATTTTAACAACGCTCCTCTTTTGTAAAATATTTTTATTTTAATAAAAATTAAGCTTCTATTACCTTTATTATAAATCTAGAGTCACTTTAAACAAATACAATAAAATTTCAGAGTTTTAGTCAAATATAGTATCTTTATATTTTCCACTAGCAAAATCAAAACACATTTTTATTTGTTCCTTACTATTTCTTATTTCTGAAAGATTAGGAAGTTCATCAAAACTAAAAAATTCACTAGCCTTTGTTTCTATATTCTCTTTATATTCACCCTCTATAAAATCACATAAAACAAAAATTTTGTAAATAGAATTAAAAGTTTTAGGTGTATTGTGTTTATCTTTATCTAAAATAGCTATTATTTTTTTAGGTTTAATTTTTGCTCCTGCCTCTTCATAAGCTTCTTTTATAGCATTTTCAGAAACAGATAATCCAATATCTGCCCATCCCCCTGGGAGGCTCCATCTATCATCTAGTTCTTCCTGAGCTAATAAAATTTTATTATCCTTAATTATTGCCGCTCTTATATCTACTTTAGGAGTTAGATAACCCTTCTCATTTTGTAGTAAGTCTTTTACTTTTTCAAAATTTACTTGTGTATATTCACTTATTATTTCAGCTGCTAATTCTTGCAATCTTTCAAATCTTTCTATATCATATTTATCTTTAGAATAAGTAATTCCTGCCTGTGCTATTGATTGCATTTCTCTAGTCCACTCTATCCATTTATCACTCATATTAACACCATTCCTTAATATATCAAGTTATAAAAGGCACTTGATACTGTATTTATAAATATTATATATAATAGAACTCAAATTTAAATATAGTTTCAATTTATCTATTAACTAAATTCCTCTTAGAAATATTTATTTTTTAATAAACATTTAAACAACATAACCTAAATACTTTTTAAATATTCTTCTCTACCTTTTTTATATAAATCATTACCCTTAGAATCTATAGCAACAATAACTGGAAAATCTACTACTTCCATTCTTCTAATAGCTTCTGCACCTAAATCTTCATATGCTATTATTTCAGATTTTACTATACTCTTACTAATTAAAGCACCAGCTCCTCCTATTGCACCAAAATAAATAGCTTTATGCTTTATCATACTGTCTATTACATTTTTTCCTCTAATGCCTTTTCCTATCATTCCCTTAAGACCAATTTCTATAAGTCTTGGTGCATATGCATCCATTCTATAGCTTGTAGTAGGACCTGCTGACCCTATTGCCTCACCTTCTTTTGCAGGTGTCGGTCCCACATAATAAATAGTTGCTCCATTAACATCAAAGGGCAAATCTTCTCCCCTATCTAAAGCTTCAACTAATCTTTTATGCGCTGCATCTCTTCCTGTATACATAACACCTGTCAATAATATACTTTCTCCAACTTCTAAATTTTTTATATCATCATCTTTAAGCGGTAAGTTTAATCTCTTCATAATATTCTCCTTTCTCAAATGAAATATTTTCACCTCATAAAATTTAGCCTCTCCATTGCTGTGCAATAAAGTTATCCTAAAAAAGTTATCAGATAAATTTATATGATAACTTCTTTATGTCTAGTTGCATGACAATTTATATTAACAGCAACTGGTAACCCAGCTATATGAGTTGGAAAAGTTTCTATATTTACTGCAAGTGCTGTTGTTTTCCCTCCAAATCCCTGTGGACCTATACCTAGTTTATTTATTTTTTCTAACATTTCCATTTCAAGATTTGCATAAAATATATCCTGATTTCTAATATCTACATCTCTTATTAAAGCTTTCTTAGCAAGATATGCTACCCTATCAAAATTACCACCAATTCCAACACCTACTACTATAGGTGGACAAGGATTTCCGCTAGCTAGCTCTATAGTTTCTAAAATAAACTCCTTAACCCCCTCTATTCCATCAGATGGTTTTAACATTTTAAGTCTACTCATATTCTCTGAACCAAAGCCTTTTGCTGTAAATATTATCTTTATTTTATCTCCATCAACAATCTTATAATTAATAATAGCTGGTGAATTATTTTTTGTGTTAATTCTTCTTAACGGATCTTCCACTACTGATTTTCTAAGATATCCCTCTTCATATGCTTTTATTACGCCATTATTTATAGCTTGTTCTAGACTTCCTCCTGTTAAAATAACATCTTGTCCAATTTCTATAAAAATACATGCCATTCCTGTATCCTGACATAAAGGCTTATATTCTGTTTCGGCTATTCTATAATTTTCTTCTATTTTATTTAAAATTTCTTTGGCTATAGGATATGTTTCTTCCTTTTTAGCTTTACTTATGGAATTTTTTATATCTTGAGGTAAGTAATAACTTGCTTCCATAGCTAATCTTTTTACTTCTTTTTCTATTAATTGAACATCTACTTTTCTCATTATTATTTTCTCCTCCTAACCATTTACTCATTAATTAGCTAGTCTTTCTAATACTCTAAACATTATAAATACGAGATAAAGAAACACTATCCTTAGATAATTTACTCTTCAAATTTCTACAAAATAAAATTCCATTCGAAATATAATTTATAATTTATCTAACTACTATAAATTATAAATTGTATTCCATCTTTTGTTAATAACAAACAAAAAAAAGATCTTAAAGAAAACCTTAAGATCTTTTTAAATTTAACTATTTAAGCTGCTGCTTGTTGTATTTCTAGTTTTTGTTTATGTTTCATAGCTTTAACTGAAACTAATAGACATACATATCCAACTACTAAGAATACTATCATAGCAATCCATGCTAGTTTAAATCCTATTGATTGTGCAAAAGCTCCGAATATAACTGACCCTAATGCAAATCCAATTGCAAATAATAAACTCATTGTACCTAAGTTTACACTCGCATCTTTTCTTCCAAATACATCTGTTGAAAGGAATGCAGGACCTGACATATAAGAGAATACACATAATCCATAGAAAATAGAGAATCCAAATGCAAAGTCATGAGAAACACCTGCTAATAGCATTCCTATTATAGCTAATGCTTGGAATATAAATGCTAAAGACATAGATTTAAAACTTCCTATTTTATCAAATAAAGTTCCTCCTCCAACGTTTCCTATTAAACAGAAGAATGCGAATACTGATCCTAATACTCCTATTAGTTGTGGATTTAAGTGTAACTGCATTCTAAAGTAAGATGCATATTGTGTACTACAAGCTGATATTGCAACTCCTATTAAAGCATATCCAACAGCAAACATCCAAAAATATTTATTTTTTCTTGTAGCTGCTGCTCCTGGACCTTCATATATTACTTGATTAGAAGCTTTCTTAGCTTTTTTAGCTGAATCACCTTGTGCTGCTTGATCTGCTGATATTGGAACAAGTTCACTTTGTTTAGGTACTCTTACGAATATTAAAACTAAGATTAAACTTACGATAATTGAGAATATTCCAAATAAAATATATGAGTAAGCTTCACCTTTTACTCCTAGCATACTTGCAACAATCGGTTGTAAAAATACATTTCCTATTGACCCACCAGCAAATGCTATTCCTAGAGCTTGTCCTCTTCCTTTAGTAGGGAACCAACCCCCTATTAAAAATGGAATACCAAGACCTGAGAATAATACACACCCTACTTGTGTTACTGCTGATAGTATATAGAACTCAACTAAATTTGTTGAAAATCCCATTCCTAAGAATCCTAAACTTGATAATATAGTACCTATTAAGAATAGTATTTTTATATTTACTTTTCCAAATAGTTTTCCAAGGAATGGAGAACATACAGAAGATGCTAATGCACCAAATGTAAATATAAGAGAGAATGCTGCTAATGAGAAAGAAAAATGCTTAACAACATATGGAATAAATAATGGTTGTATATTTTGTGCCACACCAAATGGTATAGCTTGTATAAGCATAGCAATAAATATTATAAGATATTTTCTTTTGCTATTGACTGTAACTCCTTCTGAAGTACTCATAAAAATTACTTCCTTTCACTTTGAAAATATTGAAAGTTACAGATTATTAAATATACAATTAGTATATTTAATAATCTAAACTTTTTTAGTTTTGATAATTAATATTTAATTTATCTTTGTAATCAAATAATTTTATCTCTTTTGCATTTAAATCTTCATTGTGTAAGTTTATCCCATTGATTTGATTATTTTTATAAGTATTATAATAGTAAATGTTATCTTCTAAGTTCATGCATGATGTGTATTGTGTTATATCACTTAACTTAGGAGTTCTAACTGATCCTCTAACCATAGCAACATTTGCTAATATGTGGAAGAATTCATCTATATTTATTGAATCTTTATCATTTTTTATTGCTGCATTTCTTAAATATGCAACTCTTACAAATCTTGATGCAGGAGTAAAGTCACCTGGTAACCCAACTAATCCTAAACCTTGACCTAATGGATTTAACTCTTCTGAGCTCCAATTAATTTTTTCAGGTTGATTTGCATCTAAACTTATATATTGTCTTAAATTAGTTGTATGCCAATCAAATGTTGGTGAGTTTGTTAATACACCTACATTATTTTTAAATACTTTTAATCCTTCTTTAGTTTTTTCAACTACTATACTTTCGCCTGTTTTGTCTGTAATCATCCAATGTAATGTTGGAATTGGTGTTTTTTCATTAAATGGTTTATCCATGATATTTACATTTTCTATTGCACCTTTTACTGCTTCTAAAGAATCAAAATTAGCAAGAACCCAAAGCATAAAATCATAAACAGAAATGTTTGTTTTTTGTGGATCTATTTGTGGTTCATAGTAAGCATATCTTGGGAAATTTAATCCTGCTATAGCTAATCCTTTTTCATTCATTCCATCTGCTAACATAGGGTGATTTTCCATAATTGTCATCATTCCTATGATTGCATATTTTGTTTCCTCTTCTGTATTCATTACTCTATTTTGATATTTAAAGTTTCTTGGAACTATCCCAACAGATTGCCCAAAAGTAAATTCTATATCCATATTTCTTCCGAATAAATGTTTATTTTCATTTGATAATAATGTTATTGATGTACACATAGTTTATCCCTCTTTTCATTAAATTTTGGTTTTAATAAGCTAATATTATAAAATTTTTAAGTTATATTTTTAAGCTGTATCGCAACCGCGTGTTATTTTTCTCATTTCTATCACGCCCCTCATCCAAAAATCCATTTTTAAATTCCTGTATTAATTTTTTTGCATTACTTCTTTTTGCATTATTTTTTGTTTCTTTTTAACAATTAAAATAGTTAACAATAATAATATATATCCTATTACTAAAAATACTAATATAGCTAACCATGAAAATTCAAAACCTATTACCTGAGCAAACACCCCAAATATAGTTGACCCAGTTGCAAACCCAACAGAGAACATTAAATTCAATGTTCCTAGATTAATACTAGATTCCTTGCGTCCAAAAATATCTGTTACTAAAAATGCTGGTCCTGACATATATGTAAATACACATAGTCCATAAAAAATTGAGAAGACAAATGAATATAATGGATTAACATTAGCTATTACCATCCCAATGATAGCAATTACTTGTAATATAAATCCTATAAACATAGATTTAAAACTTCCTAGTTTGTCAAATAATGCTCCTCCTCCAACATTCCCAAATAAACAGAAAAATGCAAATACAGATCCTAGTATTCCTATTAGTCCAGCTCCCATATGTAGCTGTAATCTAAAATATGACGCATATTGAGTACTACAAGCTGAAATTGCTACTCCTATAAATGCGTATCCTATTCCAAAAATCCAGAAGAAAATATTTTTTCTAGTTTTTTTAGCTCCACCACCTTCATAAGCAACATTTCTTATTCGACTTTGTTGTTCTTGATTGTGGCTACCTGCTGCAAAAGCCTCTGTATCTCTTTTTGGTGCTCTTATAAATAATAAAGTTAATATAATGGCTACTGCTAAACCTATTAATCCAAAAAGCACATATGCTAATTTAGGCCCTTCTTTACTAAGTAATGTAGACACTATCGGCTGCAAAAATACATTTCCTATAGACCCACCAGCAAAAGCAATTCCTAAAGCTTCTCCCCTGCCTGTAGTTGGAAACCAACACCCGATAATATAAGCTGTACCAAGTCCTGAAAATAATACAAGTCCTATTTGTGATATAGCAGCTAAAATATAAAACTCATATAAATTAGTCGCAAGTCCCATTCCAGCAAATGCACCACATCCCATTATAGATCCAATTATAAATAAAATTTTAATATTAATTTTTCCAAATAGTCCTCCTAAAAATGGTGAACATATAGCTGCTGCTAAAGCACCAAACGTAAAAATTAATGAAAACTTAGCTAAAGAAAAATGTAAACTCTTAATTACATACGGAATAAATAAAGGTTGTATATTAGACGCCACACTAAAGGGGATTGCTTGTATTAGCATACATATAAATACTATAAAAAAGGCTTTATAGTGTGTCGTGTAGGTGTATTCTGTATGCCCATGATTAAATTGATTCATAAAATCCTCCTTTCACACTGCAAATTATTTCCTTATCGAAATTCATAATAAACAATATAACTCGATATTTTTGTTTCGTCTATTTCTATTTCCATAAAAAAATCCATTAGAAGTTTAATAAATACGCATTTAAAATCACAAAAAAAATAGAATAATCTTCCACATTAGAATACTTTAATCAAATAAGATAATCTATTTTACGAATTTATTATTTTTCCTCTTTTACATTATTCGTTTTCACCTTATCTAATTTACGGAATAAATTCCTTTTAAAGTATATTTTCTATTCAAAATTTTATATTTAATAAAATATTCTATTAAATAATATTTTTAAATTTTACTTATTCTAAAAAAATACTCATCTAAATATAATTAATTATGTAACAATTAATTAGGAGTTAAAATGAAAATTGTAAGAAATGAAATACTAAGCATAATAAAATATATTTTAGCTGTAATCTTAGCCGTACTTATCATCTATACTTTTTTCTTATATAGACGATTAAATGTGGGGACTTTTCCTCCTAAAAACAGCTTAGAAGTCTCTCCACTTTCAGGGCAATCTTTAATGACCATAAATAATGACGGTACTATTTTTAATGTAGCTTATAACGGCTCTAATATTTTTGAACTTTACAAAATATATGATAATGAAATAGTTTATGAAATATTTGATAAAAAAACTAATACGTTATCCTATAAAGCTGCAACAACAAACCCTATTGGCAGTCATAAGTCAATAACCTATTTAGATTCAGATAATAGTGACAATTTCCCTACTTTATCTTTCAATAATTACTCAAAAGATAAAGAATTTAATTTAGAGAATTCTTCAGCCGATATTTTTCTTGAATATGATGAAAATAATGCAACAAGCTTTATTTATACAAATGGAAGGTATAAATATATCAATTCTATCACTCAAGAATCCGAACATAATGATACAGGCTATGCCTTAACTTTTTCTAACATTGTCATACAACTAATAGATTCTGAAAACAAAAATAAAGGTGAAGGTATATTATTTACAGCAGGGAAAAATCAACACTTTTCATTTGAAAATAATAATTTTACTTTTAAAGAAAGTAAAAAACCTTTAACTTTAAATAAAGGTAATACTATTTGGATTCCTTTAGATAAAGAGGATATTAATAAGCTAGTTTTCAATTAAATATTTTAGCTATTATTAAGTGTTATCCTTAAAAAATAAAAACATATAAAACGATATATATCTATTTTTTGATGTTCATGCAAAACAAATTTATCACCTAGTTTTACTGCATTTATGAATACAAAAATAAAAAGTTCTTAGAATTATAAATTCTAAGAACTTTTTGCATAATCATATATAAAAGTTTATCCACAAAATATATTTTACAATTAATTCTTATCAACATTTTCCTTTATTTTGAAATATTTATCCACAGATTCTTTTAACATCTTAGCAAATTTATTTTGATATTCTTCACTAGATAACAAAGTGCACTCTTCTTGATTTGTTAGAAATCCACATTCTACTATTATTCCTGCACCATTTAAAGGAGCTTCTCTAATTACTCTAAATTGAGTTCCTGCATTTTTTGCCTCTCTACTATTTTCTAAGTTTATCTGTTCTTTAAATTCACTTTGTATTGTTTTAGCTAAGAGTTCACTTTCTTTACTATTAGGTGCATACCACACTTGCATCCCTTTATACTTTTCTTCTGGAAATGTATTTTGGTGTATACTAATAAAAATATCTGGGCTTGTTGTTCTTTTCATCTTAACTCTATTAGCAAGATCTGCTCTTTTTTTCTCTTTTATAGTTCCTTCACTCTTGTACAAGCCATCATCTGTGTCTCTTGTCATTTCTACCTCATAACCAGCTTGCTTTAAATTATCTCTTAATTTTAAACTGATAGCTAAATTTATATCTTTTTCAACAATACCTGATTTAGATGTTGCCCCTCCATCTATTCCTCCATGCCCTGCATCTATAAGTATTTTTTTCATATTATTTTCAGCTTTAACTACTTTACTCATTGTAAATAAATTCAATACCACGATTGCCATTAATAAAATACTAAATATTTTTTTCATGTTGTTATTCCTCCAAAATTTATTTTATAGTGCATCTATATACAACTAATAATTTTAGGGTTTCCAACATTAATTCTCTTTATTTATATAAAAAACTAAAAATATAAAATAAAAAGGAGTAGCCATTTGACTACTCCTAAAATTCTCATTTACTATTTAGCATTTTGTATTACACTATCTGCAATATTAGTAGCATGGTCTCCTATTCTTTCAAGGTTACTTAAAAGATCCATAAATATCGCACCTTCAAATGCACTACACTTACCTTCATTTAATCTTGCTATATGGTTATTTCTATATTCTTTTTGCTGTGAATCAATTCTGTTTTCTATATGATAAACAGCTTCTGCTCTTTGAATATTTCTATTTTCATAAGCTTCTATTGAAGTTTCTAATGCATTTACTGTATCTGCATATAAACTATCTAATTCCTTTAATGCAAGTTCTGAATATGATAAATTCTTAATACTTCTTTGAAGAGCAAGCTCTGCTATATTTTCAGCATGATCTCCTATTCTTTCTATATCACTTACTACATGGAATGTAGATGTTACTATATTCTTTTCTTTATCTGATAATTCAAGTTTAGAAAGCTTAACTAAATAATCTGTAATTGCCTCTTCTAAAACATTTATTATCTCTTCATTTTCATAAACTTTTTTTACTAAGTTTTCATCTTTTTTATCAAAAGCCTCTTTACTAAGTTCTAAGTTCTTTTTAGCTTTATTAGCCATTCTAATAGTTTCTTTTATAACTTGTCCTGCTGCTATAACTGGTGTTTCAAGTATTTTATCATCAATAAACTTTGGACCAACTTTTTCTATTTCATCATCTCCTGGAATCATCTTATTAACTAACTTAATAATAAGACCCATGAATGGGAAAATAACAACTGTTGCTGTGATATTAAATACTGTATGTGCATTTGCAACCTGTCTTGCAACTTCACCTGGACTTAATTCTTGAACTATCCTTCCTAAAATACCTATGAACGGTATGAAGATTACAGTTCCTACTACATTAAATAGTAAATGTATAAGTGCAGCTTTTTTTGCAGCTTTAGTTGTTCCTATACATGCTAATAATGCAGTTACACATGTACCAATATTACATCCAAATAATATTGGAAGTGCAGCATCTATGTTAATTGCTCCTGCTGTTGCAAGAGATATTAATATACCTGTTGTTGCTGATGAACTCTGAAGAACCGCTGTCATTCCAAGTCCAACAACTATTCCTATAAATGTATTGTCTCCTATAGCAAGTACTAATTGCTTAAATATAGGTGAACTAGCAAGTGGTTTCATAGCTCCACTCATCGCTGCCATACCTAAGAATAAAAGACCAAAGCCTAAAATAACGTTTCCTAATTCTTTTCTTTTCTTTGCTTTTGCTGCAATCACTATTATTGCTCCAACAGCTATAAATAATGGTGCATAATCTGTAAGCTTAAATGCAACTAATTGCGCTGTTATAGTGGTCCCTACATTTGCCCCCATAATAACCCCAGCAGCTTGTATAAGACTCATAAGACCTGCATTAACAAATCCTACAACCATAACTGTTGTTGCTGATGAACTCTGAACTATCGCAGTAACTACGGCTCCAACTATAACGCCGATGAATCTATTATTGGTAACTTTCTCTAAAATTCCTTTTAACTTGTCCCCAGCAGAATTTTCAAGTCCTTCACCCATTATCTTCATTCCATATAGGAAAAGCCCTAGCCCCCCTAATAATTCAATTGCAGTAAAAAATGCATCCTTCAAGGTTTTATCTCTCCTTCACTAATCTAATTTATTACCTCTTAAATTATTTTCTGTCTAGTATTTCTAATACGCCTGTCATCCTTACAGTGGTAGAAAAAATTCTCCCCCTAGACTTTCGTATTTTTTTATTCAAGCACAGTTAATTTTTGCTCGTATAAAATTTACGCATTTATAATTCCCTTCTCACAACTAAAAGTTTACAGGATAAATCCCCCCTTGTTAAGGGGTTTAAGCTTATCTTAACTTAAACTTAAACTTAGAGGGAATTTTTTCCTAATATATTGAATTTTAATTTAATTTTTTGAATTTATTCTTAAGTTTTAATATCTTTTATTTAAAATAGTGCTATAAATATTAACTTTATTCATGTTTAAACTTATTATTTATTAACAAATTCTTAATATCCATTCTTAAAAAGAACTTATTTTCTTTATTTTAGAAATATTCTCCTAATTTATTCTCTATTATATTTCCCATTCTACATAAAATTGTTCTAAAAACCCCTCCATATATTCATGTCGTTTTTGTGCTAATTCTTTTCCCGTATTTGTATTCATCAGATCTTTTAATTTAAGTAGTTTTTCATAAAAATGATTTATAGTTGTATTCTTACTTTTTACCTCATCTAAATTTTTGAAAGTTTTAAATTCTATTTCCGGATCATAAATTATATTGTTTTTATACCCACCATATGTAAATGCTCTTGCTATTCCTATAGCTCCTAGCGCGTCTAATCTATCTGCATCTTGTACTATCATTCCTTCAATACAATCTTGCTCTGATGAAACTACACCACCTTTATATGACATAGTTTTTATTATAGTAACTATTCTTCTTTTATCTTCTTCATTTATATTTTGACTTTTTAAAAACGCTTCTGTCATAGTCAGCTCACCTGCATTATTTTTAGAAAATTTCCAATCATCTAAATCATGCAATAATGCACTCATTTTTACTATAAATTCATCTGCCTTTTCATACTTTAATATATATAAAGCATTTCTGTATACTCTATCTATATGAAACCAATCATGTCCACTCCCCTCTCCTTTAAATTTATCTTTAATAAACTCAATTGTATTTTTTAAAATTATCTCTTTATCCATAACTCTACACCACCTATATTTATTATCCATTATTTTAGATATATGCACTCTTCTAAAGTTACCCTGTCTTATACTAACTTCTATATACTATTTAGATATAACATAATTTACATTTTAAATAATTGTATATTTGTATAAAAAAAAGAGAGGTATATACCTCTCTCCATAATAAGAAGATTATCTTTTTGAGAATTGTGATGATCTTCTAGCTTTTTTCTTACCATATTTCTTTCTCTCAACCATTCTTGAGTCTCTTGTTAAGAATCCAGCTTTCTTTAATTCAGGTCTTAAAGTCTCGTCAGCTTTTAATAAAGCTCTTGAGATTCCGTGTCTGATAGCTCCAGCTTGACCTGTTGTTCCTCCACCGTGAACATTAACTAAAACGTCATATTTGTCTTTAGTTTCTGTTAAAACTAATGGTTGGTTAACGATCATTCTTAAAGTTTCTAACCCAAAGTATGTTTGGATATCTCTTTTATTTATTATTACATTACCTTCTCCAGGTACTAATCTTACTCTTGCAACTGATGTTTTTCTTCTACCAGTTCCCATGTATTGAACCTTTGCCATTTGAATTCCCTCCTTCTTATATTAGTACTTTAACTCAAGTACTTCTGGTTTTTGTGCGTCGAATCCGTGCTCTTCGCCTTTAACTACTTTAAGCTTCTTAAGCATTTTTCTTCCAAGAACTCCTGAAGGTAACATTCTTCTTACAGCTTCTTCGAAAGCGAACTCAGGTTTTTTCTCTAATACAACTCTATAAGGTGTTTCTTTTAATCCACCTGGATATAAGCTGTGCTTTCTCATCATTTTTTGGTCTAATTTCTTACCTGTTAAAACAACTTTCTCAGCGTTTATAACGATAACGAAATCTCCACAGTCACAGTTTGGTGTGAATGTTGGTTTATTTTTTCCTCTTAATATTGAAGCAACTTGGCTAGCAACTCTTCCTAATGGCTTTCCAGCAGCATCAACAACGTACCATGATCTTTCTACAGTTTGTGCGTTAGCAATGTATGATTTCATGATTTTTCCCTCCTTAGAATTTCTTCAAATAATTTTCATTTAATTTACTAGTTCTATCTATGTCAAGACCTCTTAACTAAAGTCTTATACACAATCTTCTCTTACAAACAAATACCATTATAATACACGCTTACGGGTGTGTCAACTTTTTTCTTTATTTTTCATAAAAAACTTTTTCAAGGCACAAACCTTTTGCTGGTGCACATTCACCAGCTCTTTTCCTATCTTTTGATAATATAATTTCACTAATTTTATCTGCCTTTATTTTACCACTACCAACTTTAAGTAAAGTTCCTGCTATTATTCTTACCATGTTATATAAAAAGCCATCTGCGGATACATATATTTTTATAAAATCCTCTTCTTGTTCTATATGCAAATCAGTAATAGTTCTAACAGAAGTTTTAGCTGAACTTCCTAGACTTTTAAATGCTTCAAAATCATGTTTTCCTATGAAAGGTTCACATGCTAATTTCATGCTTTGTATATCTAATTTACCAGGATAATGGAATACATTATTTCTATGTAATGCACTTGGTTCTCTTCTATTAAGGATTGTATAACAATATGTTTTTCCTATAGACATATATCTTGCATGAAATACGTCCTCAACCTCTTCTGATGCTAATGCTACTAAATCTTCAGGTAGCTTAGTGTTTAGAGCATCTTTAAATCGTTCTGCTGGTATTTTGCAATTTGTATGAAAATTGCTCACATACCCTCTTGCATGTACTCCTGAATCTGTTCTACTACTTCCAAATAGTTCAATGTTCTTTTCACCTGTTAATTTTTCTATAGCTTCACTTAATGTTTGTTCTACAGTCCTACCTACTTTTTGTCTTTGCCATCCACAAAAGTTAGTACCATCATATTCTAATTTTAATTTTATATTTCTCATTCTTATAATTCTCCTTCCAACATTATGGTGTACTAGACCACTTAACTATCTATTCTCACTATCTTTAATCAACTGAAATTTAAATAAGAAACTATGCCTTATCATATTCATCTGTTCATAGCTACTGCTCCAATTATTGTACCTACAGAGACAATCAAAATACCCAAAAATGTAAGTGTAAATCTCTTATTCAAAGCATTCCCCAAACTAAATAAAAGTAAATTTTAGATAGTAGGCTTTAGAAGGTTCGAATAGCAGGAGTAGTAAGTTCTGAAATCATCGTAAGATATATTCAAGACCAAAAACTTAAATAAGCTTATAGCCTCGAACATAAAGCCACAATATTTTACGCTATTTTCTATAAATAATTATAGTATAAATCTTTATTAACTCAAATTTTCCTCTTACTATACTAAAAAAGATCATTTAGTCACTCATTTTTAAGTTAACTAAATGATCTTTATCTCTCTTTATTATATTATTCCTATTTTTAAAAGAACAGTTACAACTATTAAAACCACAATGAATATATAAGCTATTAAATCTTTATATGTATAGGCTAATTTTTTCATTCTAGTTCTACCAGTTCCCCCTCTATAACATCTAGCTTCCATAGCCATTGCAAGTTCATCTGCTCTTCTAAATGAACTTATAAATAATGGTACTAATAAAGGGATTAAACTTTTTGCTTTTTGCATTATGTTCCCTGATTCAAAATCTGCACCTCTTGCTTGTTGTGCTTTCATTATCTTATCAGTTTCATCTATTAATGTTGGAATAAATCTAAGTGCTATTGTCATCATCATCGCTAATTCATGAGCTGGGAATTTAACTTTTTTTAATGGATTCAGTAAGCTTTCTATACCATCTGTAAGCTCTATAGGCGATGTTGTTAATGTTAGTATAGTTGTTCCCATGATTAGTAATACTAATCTTAAAACCATCTTAATGGCCATTATTATACCTGTTGTATATATAGATATAAATTTCCAATGCCATAATAATTGGTCTTCAGTACCTCTTATCATAAATATATTAAAGATAGACGTAATAGCTATAAGAATAACTATTGGTTTCAAGCCTTTATATATAAATTTAAACGGAACTTTA